>CAZAMY010000028.1:0-11794 GCA_964485995.1 uncultured Sediminispirochaeta sp. | reverse complement strand
GTGACATAACGGACGATCGGTTTGGCTACCACAAGCCTGGTGCCTAAGCACCAATTGGTTGTGCAATACTACGCAAAATACGTAGAAAGGTCAAGGGGGCGAACCCCCTTATATTCTACCATCTATAATGCGAGAACGCTTTATTCGCCTCAGCCATTCTATGGGTATCTTCCTTCTTACGAAAAGCAGAACCGGTTGAATTGTATGCATCAAACAGTTCGTTGAACAGCTTCTCGCCCATAGACTTCCCGCTGCGTCCGCGGGCGGCCTGAATGATCCAACGCATCGCCAGCGCATCGCGCCGCTTCTCACGCACCTCTACCGGTACCTGATAGGTTGAACCACCCACTCGTCTTGATTTTACCTCAACAGAGGGTTTTACATTCTCAAGAGCTTTTTCAAACACTTCCAGACCATCCTTGCCGGACTTTTCCGCCAGTTTTTCTAGCGCTTCATACATAACACGCTGACTGGTAGCCTTTTTTCCGTCAAGCATCATTCTGGTAATAAACTTTGTAACAACAGTGCTGCCGTAACGCGAATCGGGCAACACGACTCTTTCACGAATAAACTTCTTTCGTCCCATCGGTTACTCCTTACGCCTTCGGCTTCTTGGTTCCGTATTTAGACCGGCCTTTTTTACGGTCTTCCACGCCAAGGGTATCCTTCGCACCACGTACGATATGATACCGCACACCAGGAAGGTCTTTTACACGACCCCCACGAATAAGGACAACCGAGTGCTCCTGTAGATTATGCCCGATACCCGGAATATACGCAGTTGCTTCGATTCCATTGGTTAAACGAACCCTAGCTACTTTTCGGAGTGCCGAATTAGGCTTTTTCGGTGTAACGGTCATTACGCGGGTGCATACCCCGCGTTTTTGAGGGCAATTATCAAGCGCCCTAGCTTTACTCTTGGTAACAATGGCCTTGCGGCCTTTTCGAACTAGCTGGTTAATTGTAGGCATGTACCAGTGTACTCCCTTTCATATAGTTTTTCGCGACCGAACGGGCCAGCATGCGAGTGAATGATCCTCAGCATCGGAATCACTCTTCATCACCATCCGCCGAGATCTGCTCGACCTCCGCGGCGAAACCCTGGCTTTCCTCTTCCCCTTCAGCCTGTTCACGTTTGCGTGCTTCAATTATATTCTGCACCGAGGTATCAAGATCCTCGGAGTTCTCATCGTACAGTTTTACCTTGCGGTAATTCCGCATACCGGTACCAGCCGGTATGAGGTGTCCGATAATAACGTTCTCTTTGAGTCCGCGTAGAGCATCATTACTACCAGCAATCGCTGCATTTGTCAATACCCGGGTAGTTTCCTGAAAGGAAGCGGCCGAGATAAAGGAGTCGATATTCAGCGAGGCCCTGGTGATACCCAGCAGCAGCGGCTTGGCAACCGCCGGCTGACCGCCTTCGCGGATTACCTTGCGATTTTCCTCATGGAATTTGTACTTATCCACCTGCTGCCCGTATATAAAGTTGGTATCCCCAACCTGGACTATCTCGACCTTGCGCATCATCTGACGAATAATCACACCGATGTGTTTGTCGTTGATATTTACACCCTGCAGCCGGTAGACCTCCTGCACTTCGTTCACCAGGAAGGATTGCAGGGCATTCTCACCCAGAATCTCCAGCACGTCGTGCGGGTCGTAATTGCCTTCACAGAGCTTTTCGCCGGCTTCCACCAGGTCTCCGTCACGGATCAGCAGGTGTCGGCCCATCGGAACCAGATGCTTGTATTCATTACTGAAGTCATCGACTACGTTGATGACTCGTTTACCTTTCACTATATTTTTGAACTGGACAGTTCCGGATATTTGGGCCAGCACAGACGAGTTTTTCGGACGACGCGCTTCGAACAGCTCGCCTACCCGCGGCAGACCACCGGTAATGTCAGCGGTTTTGACACTCTCTTTCAGCAGCTTGGCCAGTGTGCGGCCCATTTTGACTACTTCACCGTCCTCGACGTTCAGGTAAGAGTTGCCCGGCAGGAAGTAGCTGGCCTTCTCGTTGCCCTCTTCATCCTCCAGAATAATACGCGGCTGCAGACTCTCCAGCGAGAACTCGGTAATCTTCTTTTCGATATTACCAGTATCCTCGTTGATCTCCTCTTTCAGGGTGGTTCCCAGCACGATATCTTCAAAGCGAACCTTTCCGTTCTCCTCTGCAATAATCGGCTCAGAGAAGGGGTCGAAGGTTGCCAGCGACTCTCCGGATTCAACGATTTCGTCGATACCAACTCGCAGCTCCGCGCCGTTGCGCACATCTACCTTCTGATCCTGGGCAACCAGCAACAACTGGTCTTCTCTGATGTGGGCAAATGCATTCTCCTGTGAGAGAATCTCTTCGCCGCCCTGCGTAACCAGAGGTATTGCACCGCTAATCTTGTCGCCTTCGCCGACATGCAGCTTTGCACCTTTCTCTAATTTTATTCTGCGAAGAACTTTAGCTACGATTATATACCCTTTTCGGGTAAACAGCGTATCTCCGCCGTCCAGCTGCACTGTATTTCCATGAACCTCTTTTACGAGGACTGGATAGGCAAAGGAAATGCGGTTTTCTTCACTGACTTTGGTGGCTGCACCACCGATATGGAAGGTACGCATAGTAAGCTGGGTTCCCGGCTGTCCAATGGACTGAGCTGCGATAATACCGACCGACTCACCGACATCTACCGTATCATTTGTAGCCAGATTTCGTCCGTAGCACTTGCGGCAGACGCCGTGGCGGGCTTCACAGGTAAATACGGTTCTTATACGAACCTTTTCTACTCCGACTTCTTCGATCTGGGTGGCCAGCTCTTCGGTTATTTCTTCGTTTACATCAACAATAATATCACCGGTAATCGGATGCTTTACCCGCTCGAGAGTAAAACGTCCGACAATACGGTCTTGCAAAGACTCAATGATCTCCTCACCGTCTTTTAGAGCGCTGATTTCAATACCATTAATGGTGCCGCAGTCCTCTTCATTGACTACAACATCCTGGGCTATATCGACCAGGCGGCGGGTCAGATATCCGGCATCGGCCGTCTTCAGTGCGGTATCAGCCAGACCTTTACGGGCACCGTTAGTGGAGATAAAGAACTCGATGATCGACAGCCCCTCTTTAAAGTTGGAGCGTATCGGAAGCTCGATAATGTCACCGGAAGGCTTGGCCATCAGACCACGCATTCCGCCCAACTGCCGGATCTGAGTCCGGCTACCACGAGCACCCGAGTCAGCCATCAGATACACCGGATTGAAACCACCCCGGTCATTTTTCAGGATGCCCATCAACTCACTGGTCAGGTCTTCGTTGGTTTTACTCCACACCTCGATTACACGGTTATACCGCTCTTCCTGGGTAATATGTCCCTGGAGATACTGATTCTGAATCTCGAGCACCCGCTTGTTGGCGTCCTCGATCATCTCTCGTTTTTTCTCCGGGATCACTACATCGTCGACACCGATGGTCGCTCCGAAAAGGGTCGCGTAGCGGAATCCGACATCCTTGATCGAGTCGAGCATCTTTACCACGACCGAAGGGCCGTGGTCTTTATAGGCCTTTCCGACCAGTGTCCGCAGCTCTTTATCGCCCAACTGCTTGTTGACGAACTCAACCTCGCTGGGCATCTCTTCATTAAAAATAATCCGACCGGCGCTGGTTTCTGCCCATTCACCGTTCATTTTTACGTAAATCTTTGAATTATAACTAATTGCCTTTGCTTCAAGAGCCAGAAGCGCCTCGTCGAAATTGATAAAGTGCTTGCCCTCGCCCGGTTGTCCGGGTTTGATGCGCGTAAGGTAGTTGATACCGAGCACCATATCCTGCGACGGAAATACAATCGGACTTCCGTTGGCCGGGTTCAGCAGGTTGGTCGATGAGAGCATCAACGTCCAACACTCCAGCTGAGCTGCCTGGGTCAGCGGCACATGCACGGCCATCTGGTCTCCGTCAAAGTCGGCATTGTATGCATGACATACCAGCGGATGCAGCTTGATCGCCTTTCCCTCCACCAGTACCGGCTCGAAGGCCTGAATACCGAGACGGTGCAGCGTAGGCGCACGGTTCAACAGAACCGGATGCTCTTTTACTACCTCGTCCAGCACCGCATAGACCTCCTGGGTCTCCTGCTCAACCAGTGTTTTCGCTTTTTTAATGTTATATACCACGTCTCGTTCGACGAGTTTCTTCATAATAAACGGCTTGAACAGCTCCAGGGCCATCTTGGTCGGCAGCCCGCACTGGTGCAGCCGCAGCTCCGGACCGACTACGATAACCGAACGGCCGGAGTAGTCAACACGCTTTCCGAGCAGATTCTGCCGGAAACGGCCCTGCTTTCCCTTGAGCATATCAGAAAGTGACTTGAGCGGCCGGTTAGAGGCACCCTTTACAACCCGCTTCTTCTTCGAGTTGTCGAACAGTGCGTCTACAGCCTCCTGCAGCATCCGCTTTTCATTGCGAATGATGATATCGGGTGCATTCAGCGACATAAGCCGTTTTAGGCGGTTATTTCGGTTGATAACCCGTCGGTACAGATCGTTCAAGTCGGAGGTCGCAAAACGCCCCCCGTCCAACTGCACCATCGGCCGCAGCTCCGGCGGAATAACCGGGATCACGTCCAGAATCATCCACTCGGGGCGGTTGCCGGAATCGCGGAAGTTCTCGACGATCTCGATCCGCTTCAGCAGACGCTTGTCGGCTTTTGCCCCCTTTTCGATCATCTTTCCGCGCAGTTCTCCCGACAGCATATCCAGATCTATCTGTTCCAGGAGCGTACGGACGGATTCCGCGCCGATACCGGCAGTAAAACTCATACCGTAACGCTCGCGGGCTTCCATAAACTCTTCCTCTGAAAGAAGATCCATCTTCTTCAGGTCAGTGTCTCCCGGTTCGATGACGATGTACTTTTCGTAGTACAGCACCGAACGCAGAGATGCTATCGACAGATCGAGCAGCAAGCCCATTCGTGAAGGCACCGAGCGGTAATACCATATATGCGAAACCGGCGAAGCCAGCTCGATGTGGCCCATCCGCTCACGGCGAACCTTGAAGTGAGTCACCTCGACACCACAACGGTCGCAAATCACCCCTTTGTAGCGGATCGACTTGAACTTACCGCAGTAACATTCGTACTCTTTGGTGGTACCGAAAATCCTCTCACAGAAGAGTCCGTCCTTTTCGGGCCGCAGTGTGCGATAGTTGATAGTTTCCGGTTTCTTAACTTCTCCGTACGACCATGCTCTGATCTGCTCCGGAGAAGCAAGTCTTATCATTATATTATCGAAATCTTGAATATCTCTCATATGATATCTCCTGCCTAGAACTGGCTCCCTTTTCGATTGATCAGTTCCTCGTCACGTTCGGTCAGCGGTATCTGCTTACCCTTCGAATCGTAAATGGTTACGTCGAGGGCCAGACCCCGCAACTCCTGCACCAGAACGTTGAACGATTCCGGAACTCCTGCGCTGGTAGCCGGCTCTCCCTTTACAATGCTCTCGTAAATCTTCGAGCGGCCGTTCATATCATCGGACTTAATGGTGAGCAGCTCCTGCAGAGTATTGGCGGCGCCATAAGCCTCCAGGGCCCACACCTCCATTTCTCCGAGTCGCTGTCCACCGAATTGAGCTTTTCCTCCGAGGGGCTGCTGGGTAACCAGCGAGTAAGGACCGGTTGAGCGGGCATGCATCTTGTCGTCCACCAGGTGGTGCAGCTTCAGCATGTACATCAGCCCAACGAACACCGGGTTCTCGAACATTTCTCCGGTACGTCCGTCCCGCAGCATGGTCTTCGAGTTGGCCGGCAGTCCAGCCTCTTTCAGCTTGTCGGAGATCATCTCCGGGGTGGCTGACTGGAAGATCGGCGTGTCGTACCACTCATCCAACGCAAGCGCAGCCCAGCCGAGCTCGTTCTCCAGCAGCTGCCCGAGGTTCATTCGAGAGGGAACACCCAGCGGGTTGAGACAAATATCCAGCGGAGTACCGTCTTCCATGTACGGCATGTCCTCTTCCGGGAGCACCCGGGCTACAACACCCTTGTTTCCGTGCCGACCGGCCATCTTGTCGCCTTCACGCAGCTTGCGCTTGGTGGAAATCAGCACCTTTACGACTTCGTCAACCCCCGGCGACAGGTCGTCGCCTTCAGATCGCTTCAGCCGCTGAACATCTATTACCGTTCCCTCGGTTCCGTGGGGAATCCGCAGAGAACTATCTTTTACCTCTTTGGCCTTTTCACCGAATATCGAGTTCAAGAGTTTGAACTCCGGCGTAGTTTCAGTTTCCGATTTCGGGGTAACCTTACCCACAAGAATCGAACCGGAGCCGACTTTGGCACCGATACTGATAATACCCTCTTCATCAAGGTATTCCAGGGCCTTTTCACTCACATTCGGAATATCCCGGGTAAGCTTCTCCGGCCCAAGTTTTGTCTCACGAATATCTATAGAAAACTCTTTGATGTGAATCGAGGTATAAATATCCTCTTTCACTACCTTTTCCGAGATCAGAATAGCATCTTCATAGTTATACCCGTTCCAGGGAACAAATCCGACCAGTACGTTCCGTCCCAGGGCCAGTTCACCTTGATCAGTTGCCGGACCATCAGAAATAGCCTGCCCGGCTTTTATCTTCTGACCGTGATATACCAAGGGCTTGTGATTAAAACAGGTATCCTGGTTGGTGCGCTGGAATTTAATCAGCTTATACACGTCGCGTTCATCCGGATCTTTGGCCTTGTCCGGCTTAATTACTATGCGCTGGTTATTGACATATTCAACCGTTCCCGCTCTTCTTGCCTTCAGCAGGACTCCAGAGTCGTAAGCGGTCTTGCCTTCCATACCGGTTCCAATTCGCGGAGCTTCGGGAAAAACCAACGGCACAGACTGTCGCTGCATGTTCGATCCCATCAGCGCACGGTTGGCATCGTCGTGCTCGAGAAAGGGAATCAGCGAGGTGGCTACCGACACTACCTGTTTGGGTGATACGTCCATGTAGGCAATATCATCCGAGGGCTTGGTGTTGTAATCGCCGGCTTTACGTACCGAGATCAGATCGTCGGCGAATTTGTTGTTTTTATCCAGATTCGCGTTCGCCTGAGCAATAAAATGTTTCTCTTCATCCATAGCGGACAGGTACTCGATATCATCGCTCACCTTTCCGCCCTTTACCTTGCGGTATGGGGTTTCGAGAAAGCCGTATTCATTTACACGAGTAAAGTTTGCTAGAGATACGATCAGCCCGATATTTGGACCTTCCGGGGTTTCAATCGGACACATACGCCCGTAATGGGTGTAGTGTACGTCACGAACCTCGAATCCAGCCCGGTCTCTCGAAAGACCGCCGGGCCCCAGGGCATTCAGACGCCGTTTGTGAGTCAGCTCGGCCAAGGGATTGACCTGGTCCATGAACTGCGACAGCTGGCTCGAACCGAAAAACTCTTTTACCGCTGCCACGATCGGCTTGATGGAGATAAGATCCTGCGGCTTGACGGTATCGGTCTCTTTGAGACTCATCCGTTCTTTAGCGATACGCTCCATTCTGGAAAAAGCGGTTTTGAGCTGATTAGCCAGCAACTCGCCGACCGAACGTACGCGCCGGTTACCGAGATGGTCAATATCGTCGACATTCGCCTCGCCGATGTACACCTTAATGAGAAAATTCATGGTGTTGTAGATATCTTCCTTACTCAGTACCTGGCTTTTGTTTTCCAGATCGTAATCAAATTTCTTATTGAGTTTGTAGCGACCGACCCGGCCGAGATCATAGCGTCGAGTGCTGAAAAACATCGATTGGAGATCTTTTTCGGCACTTTCCAGGGTAATCGGTTCCCCCGGCATGAGCACCGAATACACTGCAATTAGTGCATCCTCTTTCGTAGGCTCATCAATATTCACATCGTCACGGGTAAACTTTACCTCTTCTCGCTCGAAACAGTTCAAAATTATCGGTGAATGCAGCGATTCGGGATGCTCGAAATCTATGAGAAACACTTCGGTTACACCGGAGTGAAGCAGCTCGTCCACATCGTGAGGGTGGAGCTTTTCACCGGCCCGGTAGAGCTTTTTTTGCTCGCCTTCACGTTCAATCCAGATCGCCTTGGCCAGCACTCTGCCTACCAATTCATCTCGACCTTCCCGGCTCTCCTCTACTTTTGCGGTCTCGCTTTTGTAGAACACATCGATTATTTCTTCGCGCGACTCGAAACCGAGGGCCCGCAGAAACATTGTGCCGAGGATTCTCTTCTTCCGGTCGATCTTGGCGTAGATGAGTTCTTTTTTCTGGTCGATTTCGAATTCGAGCCAGGAGCCGCGATATGGAATAATCCGCGAAGAGTACACACCCTTTTCATGCGAAAATATTACACCCGGAGACCGGTGAATCTGACTAACCACAACGCGCTCAGCACCATTTATAATGAAGGTGCCGCGTTCAGTCATGAGGGGGATGTCCCCGATGTAGATGTCTTTCTGCCGGATCTCTCCAGTTTCCTGGAAAATGAGGTTTATTTGCGCTTTTATGGGAACAGCATAGGTAAGCCCCTTGAGCTTACACTGCTCCTCGTCGAATTTTATGTTTTCCTCATCGAGCGAATAATGAGTGTATTCCAACAACATGTCTCCGTTCGGACTCTCGATGGGAAACACACTCTGAAACACCTCTTCAATCCCTTGCGGCAGAAGCGGTTTACCTTCGAGTAATCTGTTCCTCTGCAGAAACCGCTCGTACGACGAGAGTTGAATGTCGATGAGATTAGGGAGTTCCATTACTTCACGGAACTCTTCCCCGATATAGGTTCTCTTTCTTATGGCTTGGCTGCCTGAAAGCATCACCACCCCCTGATAAAAACACCCCGTTCAGTGAACGTCGGGGTTAGATGGATTTTTATTCTAAGACACAACAGGCCACCAGACACAGTGCGGTCTGGTGGCGCTTATGGGTACAACTTAAATTTGTAAGCATGAACGGGAAGCTGTTATTTGACTTCAACAACTCCGCCGGCCGCCTCAAGTTTTTCTTTCATTTCGTTTGCTTCTTCCTTCGATACGCCCTCTTTCAGAGCCTTATCTCCGGCTTCCACCATCTCTTTAGCCTCTTTCAGGCCAAGACCGGTGATAGCACGAACCTCTTTGATAACCGGAATCTTCTTACCATCGGCAACGCCCTTGAGGATTACGTCGAACTCGGTCTGCTCTTCTTCCTCAGCAGCGCCAGCTGCGGGTGCAGCGGGTCCGGCTGCAGCAACGGGAGCAGCGGCGGTTACGCCGAACTTCTCTTCCATTGCACTAATCAGTTCGGATACTTCCAACACGGTCATGTTGGAGATTGCTTCAAGAATGTCGTCCTTTGTCATTTCTGCCATATTAACTTCTCCTTTATAAATCGACGATAGCATGGCACTAAGCGAAGACTAACGCCGTAAATATATATGGTTTACCTGCAAACTGCAGTATATTAACCTTCTTCTTTCTTCTGGTCCGCTACTGCCTGCAGTACGCGAACAAGTTTCTGTGGAACTGCGTTCAAAGTGTACACAAAGTTCTGTATCGGGGCGTTCATGGTACCCATCAGTTTGGCGATCAGTTCGTCGCGGGTCGGCAACTTACTGAAAGCTTCCATCTGAGCTACATCAAACACATTGCCATTGATAATACCGCCCTTGATTTCGACCGGATTCTCTTTTCCAAACTCCACCAGTATCTTTGCGGCCGGACCAGACTCTTTCTTCGGCAGCACGACCGCAGTCGGCCCCATCAGAAGATCGTCCACTTCCGGCTGTTCGAGCTCTTTCAAGGCGATTTTTGCATAACGGTTTTTCACAACCCGCATTGCAGTATCTTCATCACGAAGCTTGTTTCGCAGCTCGGTAATCTGAGCAACGCTCAATCCGCGATAGTTGGTGAATATATAGTCTGCAGATTCCTGAAACATCTCTTTGAGACGATTCACCGCATCTGTTTTCTCTTGGTTCACTCTGGTTACATATTCTGCCATAGTTTAAACTCCTTCGACGGCACCTTACGCCAGTTCCCGGTATGCAAGCTTTACACCCGGGCCCATCGTAGACGACACGTATACCGTCCGCATGAACTCGCCCTTTGCGTCAGCCGGACGCTTCTTGGCGATCTCACCTAAAACCGCATGAACATTCTCGACAACCTTAGCGGCTTCCATCGAAGCCTTGCCGATAGAAAAATGCACTACTCCGGTTTTATCCGAGCGGTATTCCACACGACCTTTATTAAGCTCGTCGATAGCAGCCTTTATCTCGAAGGTAACCGTCTGGGTCTTCGGGTTCGGCATTAAGCCGCGCCGACCTAGAATCGGCCCTAATCGACCTACATCCTTCATCATATCAGGTGTAGCTACCGCGACATCGAAATCGAGCCACCCACCCTGAATCTTCTCGACCAGATCAGTATCACCTACATAGGCGGCACCAGCCTCCCGAGCTTCCTCAGCCTTTTCACCCTTGGCAAACACGAGAATCTTTTTCTCGCCTTTGAACTGATTCGGCAGAACCAGGGTGTCGCGTACGGTCTGACTCTTTTTGAGATTGAGCTTTACTGAAAGCTCAATGGTCTCATCGAAATTTGCGAAGGAGAGCTCTTTTATCAGCTCGACACCTTCCTGTACCGGATACTCTTTAACCCGATCTACCTTCTGAAGGGCGTCTTTGTACTTCTTTCCATGTCTCATTTGCCGGCCTCCACTTCGATGCCCATGCTGCGGGCGGTACCGGCCACGATTTTCATAGCAGCTTCGATATCGTTTGCATTCAAGTCCGGCATCTTCATTTCAGCGATCTCTTTCACCTTGCTGGCCGGTATCTTGGCAACCTTCACCTTGTGCGGCTCAGCTGAACCGCTCTCGATGTTGCACGCTTTTTTGATCAAGACAGCAGCCGGCGGAGTTTTCGTAATAAACGAAAAACTACGGTCTGCGAATACGGTAATTTCTACCGGAATCGTCAAACCTGGCTCGATGTCTTTGGTGCGGTCATTGAACTGCTGCACAAATTGCGGCGCACTTACTCCGTGCGGCCCCAATGCCGGACCAACCGGCGGAGCAGGAGTTGCCTTCTGCGCCGGCACCTGCAACTTAATAACCGCAGTTACCTTTTTCTTCGCCATAGTATATTCTCCATATCGTGGTAATATCGTCCGTATGTTTCAACGAACTCCCATCATCCCCTTCAACGAAGGAGCATTATGCTTTGCTTATACCTTCTCTACCTGCAGGAAATCGACCTCAACCGGGGTAGATCGGCCAAAAATACCGACAGACACCCGCAGTTTACCCTTTTCAAGGTTTACATCTTCAATCGTTCCGGTGAAGGTGTCAAACGGACCCTCAATGATCCGCACAGCCTCACCCACCGAAAAGGACTGTTTTGGCTTCATTACCTTGTCGGAGCGTATTTCTCCGGCTTTCTGCAGAATAGACCTGGCCTCATCAGCCGAAATCGGCTGGGGTTTTGACCCGCCCATAGAACCGACAAAACCGGTTACACCCTGTATTTTCCGGATCTGAGAACAAATGCTTTTCCAGCCATGTTCAGGCAGATCCATTTCTAGCAGGATATATCCGGGTAGAAATTTCTTATTAGTTACTTTTCGTTTACCGTCTTTAACTTCTACTACTTCTTCAGAAGGCACTTTCACATCGGCAATAACTTCATCGAAAGGCGGCTCTTCTTTCAGCTTCCGTATGAACTTCTCTACCTTGTTTTCATGCCCTGAGTAGGTGTGAAGGACGTACCATCCTTTAGCCATTTCCTTATCCTCTTTCCCTTCTCCAAAAA
>CAZAMY010000027.1:0-11826 GCA_964485995.1 uncultured Sediminispirochaeta sp. | reverse complement strand
GACATCGAAGCGGTCCGGCGGCTGGACGAATCCGGTTACCCGTTCAAAGTGGATAATACGCCGCACACCGAAGAACATGCGCAGGAGATTCTGCTGCCTATGTTGCGTGAGTACTGCCCCGCCGCGAAAATTGTTCCCCTGTTGCTGGGCAGCTACTCGCAAGAGATGCTCGATGCGGCTGTCGAGAAGCTCAAGCAGACAGGCTATGCAGAAGAGCCTAATACACTCTGGCTGCTCAGTTCCAACCTCAGCAGTTTTACCGACTCGGTAAATTCGCAGAAAGAGGCAGAGCACTTCTTGGAACAGCTCACACATCCCTCTGCCCAGCTGCTTGCATCCCGCAGCAGCAGAGCCTGCGGACGCAGCGGACTGTATCTTCTGAGGAAACTCTTTTCTGCGGGTATACACTTTATTAAATTAGGAATAGGACGATCGGGTATTATTCAACCCGAGCAGCGGGAGGTATGGTACGGCAGCTTCGCCGGGTATACTCCCGTTGTTAACCGAAGCCAAGGGGAGGAGTTATGAGTTTCAGCCTTTCGTCTCAAGAAAAAGACATTCTGCTGCGGACAGCCCGCGAGAGTCTTCGTTCGGCACTCACCGGCGAAGCTCCGCGTTACCCAGAACCTACTGAGAATTTACAGGAAAACTGCGGAGCGTTTGTTACTCTCCACAATGGTGAGAAACTGCGCGGCTGTATCGGCCATATTTTTGCAGTCAAACCACTGTTCGAGGGAATTAAGGAGCTGGCCCGTTCGAGTGCTTTTAACGATCCGCGCTTTCCGGCACTTCAGCTGTCCGAGTACGATGAAATCGATATTGAGATATCAGTGCTGACTCCACTCGAAAAGACTGAATCGCCGGAGCAGGTAGAGGTAGGTGTCCACGGACTTTATATAAAATCGGGCGGCCGCTCCGGTGTTCTGCTGCCGCAGGTGCCGGTTGAACAGGGGTGGAACCGCCGTCAGTACCTCACTAATCTGTGTTATAAAGCCGGGTTGTCCGGCGACTGCTGGACTCACCCGCAGGCCGAACTCTACCTGTTCACCGCCATAGTTTTTGGTGAAAAGGAGTAATAGTATAATGTACAACTCCCCCATCCGTTCGACCGAAGTGGATCCGCCGGCAGTTACCCGGCTGAACAGCGGAGACCGTACTTACACCAGTGTCCGGATCGCGCCCTCACATTCACGCCTGCACAAGGCAATCCGTAATCCTCAAAGCCTCAGCGGCTGGCGCGTAAGCCCCGCCGGAGTAGAGCCTTGGAGGTGGAACGGGACCGTCGAACACAGGGATTGGCTGTATATGACCTTCGCCGAAGCAGAGTCGGAGCTCTATCCATTCACTGATGTGTTCCGGAGTGAACCGGAATCGGCACTGCGTATGCTCGAGTATTTCCTGGACAGTGTGTATCATATTGCGGAGCAGGAGAATTTCGAGCCTGATGCCCTTTTCTTGGGGGCCAGCTACTTCGACGATGAAGGCAGACTCTATATCCTGCATCCGCAGATTGCCCAACTAACGCAACAGCACTTCGAACAACTCTGCCCCACTCCGGGTATGGACCAGTACGGTCCGGTTGGAAGAAGAGAGCTTGTACCGATGTCGGCCTATCTGCTGCAACTGAATATCCTCAACACAAAATCAGGAGAAGCGCTGGCTGACGGGGATGAGTCTCTGGTAAAAACCCATATTAATTCAGTTGTACCCGGGCTCAATCCGAAAATAGCTGATTATCTGTTTCACACAATCAACCGGCAGTCTGCGGTAAGCGACGTTCGAGAAGATATCCGTCAAGCCGCCGAGGAGATCTCGGTCTGGAGAGATTCGGATATCTTCGAGTCTATCCATCTTGATAAAGCCGAAGAGCGCCGTTCTGCAGCGGTTTCGGTCGAAAAATCGCTTCGAAAGCGCGAAAAACTGCGCAGCTTCAAGCAAAAACACGGCGCGACCGTCATTCTCACGGCCGCGGCTCTGGTGGCGATAGCCTTTTTTGCGGCTCCCTTCGTAAAGCGGGCGGCCGAACCGGATATCACCGAAGGACTCGCCCCGAAAGAGGTAATAGAGCTGTTTTATACCAGTCAGAACAGTTTAGATCACGAAGCAATGGCAGAGTGCACCACCAGATCAATCGGCAACTCGCACATCAATCAGGTGACTACGCTGTTCGTCATAGCCCGGGTACGGCAGGGGGTTGAAATGAAAGACGTCTTTACTCCCGCTCCCGAATGGATCCAGGCTGGAAAACCGGAACTGAACGACAACAAATTCGTGTTCGGCATTACCGATCTGGAAATCAACAGTACTCAGCAGAACAATCAATACGAGGCTTCCTACGTAAAGTGGTCGACACTGCCCCCCGACGCGCAGGAGCTCACTACCGAAACTGAACAGGCTCAAGTCTCCTCCACCGGCCAAGTTCGGGCTTTCCGCACTACTGAACGCCTGCATATGACGGAAACCTCTAAAGGCTGGAAAATCGACAGCATCGAGCTGCTGCAGAAAGAGCCGTTAAAATAACGAAGCTATCAGAGTAAACAGCGAAGTGCTAAAAAAGAGCCCGGCAGAAATCCCCATAGAGAGCGTCAGGTTGTCGCGGACTGCCGGATCCATATCCCCCACTAAGGGATCGGCGTAGGCAAATGTGAGGGCGGCTGCACCGAAGACCGTACCGATTCCCGCTGTGAGCAACGAGCCTCTACGGAGTTGCGACTGGGTAAACCTGAACTGCAGACCCGGCGGGGGTTCAGCAGCTTCCCTCTGTTCCTGGGGCTCGTCCATATCTTTTTCAACGTCAGTTTCACTTTCCAGTTCGACCGGCACCGCTTTGAAATCATTTTCTTTCCAGTAGCTTCGAATATCCTCGTCTACATTTGTTCTGCGGAGCGCGAAGAGTTGTTCGGCATCTGCGGTCTCCCGGCCGGTAGCCGCGAGCTGATCTCCGGTGAGCTCGCGAACCTGCACCATCTCATCGGCTTCTATCTCAATAGGGGCCATTCTCTGCGGAACAGCATCGGTTTCGAGTTCGCCCTGCTCCGCTTCTTCAATCACTTGTACAGTAGGTTCAACCTCTACTTTGCCCTCAAAACAGTACACTGATGCAATGGTTGTCTGCTCTTCCACATCGTACAGCACATCGTAGCCAAAATCGGTCCCCCGCACGCCGGCTACCATACTCGGGCCGGAGATCGCAAACTGATCGAGGCCGGCCAGCTTTCTCACCCTGGCACGTACCCGGCCATAGGAAACCTCATATTGCGAGCTTTTGGTCCGAGTTGATCGGTCGAATTTGAAACTGGTATTCTCGGATATTTTCAATACATTGGTAGATCCACTGACTTGGATCTCCAAAAAAGTACCGTCAAAAGTATTTACATAGTCTCCGGCATGAAATTCCAATCCATCGACGATATCGGTTGACAGATCGTATTCTTCTTTGCTGCCACTTCGAACGATTTCGAATCCACTTCCAGAAGCATAGATCAAACTGCCTGCATTAGTTTCAGAACTGTCGCCGGTCTGTGCCGATAGGGGCACCAGCACTGCACAAAAGAACAGCAGGGACAGCCATGTTTGTTTTCTCATTTTTTCTGCGAGCAGGTTCATCATTCGCTCCTTTTTACTGTACTCTCAAAAGTGTACCTCAAAACCGTTCTTATATCAAACTATATATGAATCGGTTTTGAATCGCGTCTTGAATCGTTTGACTCGAGCTGCAATCTCAGTGGAAGCGGCAGGTGAAAACCACTCGGTTTCGGATATCCGCTTGAAAAAGGTGATCTGCCGTTTTGCATACCGGCGACTGTTTTTCTTGATTTCGGTTTTAATATCATCGTATAGAAGCTCTCCTGCACTCCGCATCTCGAAAAACTCACGGTATCCAATTCCGTGCAACCCGGGGTCCTGAACCGTATAGCCGCGAGAGAGCAAAGCCTGGAATTCGTCCACTAAGCCGGCGGCCCACATTTGATCTACCCGCCGATTGATGCGTTCATACAGCTCCGCGCGATCCCTCTGCAGCCCCAGCACGAGATACTCGTAGCCGGGCCGGAGCATCGGTTCACGGTTGTATGCACTGAGCGCCGTTCCGGAGCTGTAGAACACCTCGAGAGCCCGGACGAGGCGCTGCGTGTCGTTGGGATGGAGTTTTGCAGCGGAATCCGGATCGTATCGGTTCAGCTCCGCCCACAGGGTCTGCCGCCCCTCCTCTGCGAGCCGGTGATACAGCTTTTCGCGAATCGCCGGATCCGCCGGAGGTGCCGGTGGTAGTCCATAGAGAAAGTGATAAAAATAGAAGGCGGTTCCCCCAGTGATCAAGGGAATGCGGCCGTGCCTACAGATCTCTGCAGCCGCTCGATCCGCATCGCGCACGAACTGCCCGACATCGTACTGCTCATCGGGCGTGCGGATGTCAATGAGATGATGCGGTATGCGGTTCTGCAGCTCGCCCGACGGTTTGGCAGTTCCGATATCCATGTAGCGGTACACCTGCATTGAGTCGGCATTGATTATCTCGAAATCACGGGAAAATAGCTGTTCCACCAGTGCGGTCTTGCCGACCGCAGTGGGGCCGAACAGCAGTACGACGGGAAGTTTACTCTTCGATACGATACTCAACTTTTTTATCAAGCAACTGTTTAATTGCGGTAGGAACCACTTTTCCGTTGTTTTTCTCTACCTCTTCATCACCGGTAATCGTAAGCTGATTGGATCTTTTTATAGATGCAGCTGTCATCTCGTATATGTTGCCTTTCCAGCTGACAAGCTTATCCAATGGTATTATCATGCTATTGTCTCCTTATTGTTTTCAATCTAACTATAGCAAATTAATCCTTGTTCTGTATAGACTCACCTTGTTCTGCGAATTCGTTCTACGATAATATCGGCAATTTGATACTGGTCATTGGCATCCGCATCTACAATCAGATCAGCAAAGTCATATTTGTCGTTATCGATTCCGTAGATTTTTTTGTAGCGGGCATTGTCACGCGTGTCGCGGCGATGGGTCTCTTGCATCTTTTCCTCTAATGTACCGCCTTCTCGCTGAGCTATTCGGGCCGCCCGGGTTTCGGGAGAAGCCTCCAAATACACCTTCAAGTCGGCATCCTCTAAAAGCCAGATTGCCAACCGCGAGCCGAGCACGCAGTCACCCTCTTCGGCCATCTCTACCTGTTTTCTATCGAGCTCTCGATCAAACGAGAAATCCTGTTCGGCCATTCTGCAGAATTCTTCAAAATCTATCCCCTTCTCATCAGCCATATCGTGAAAAGTGTAGTTGATCAGACGCAGATTCAGTTTCTCCGCCACTATGCGGCTTACGGAAGAGTTTCCGCATCCGCTTTTGCCTGAAATTGCAATTTTTAAGCCGGTGCTCTTATTCGACATTTCTCAGTTGCTCCCTTATTTTTTCCAGTGCATCTTTGGCCTCGACTACGGCCTGATTTACGGCAATGATATTACTTTTTGATCCGATAGTATTGATCTCGCGGTGCATCTCCTGACAGATGAAATCCAGTTTTTTACCGATTCCCCCGGCGTGCTGCATGTAATTTTCGAACTGCTCCAGATGACTGCGCATCCGCACCGTCTCCTCGCCCACCGAATATTTCATCAGCATTACTGCAGTCTCTGAAAGGATACGGTTTTCATCGTAGTTCTCGCCCACCATTTCCCTAAACCGCTCAGTCAGTTCGTTGCGAATGTACTCCTCGAGCTTTGAAGAGTGGGCCTCGATGGTTGCCAAATTACCCTCGAGAAACTCCAGAAGAGAGCGGATGTCCTTTTCAGTTGCCTTGCCCTCTGCCTCGCGGGCCTGTTTGAAGTCGTCAAAAGCGGTTTCCAATTCCTGCACGACTATCTTCTCAAACCACTCGATATCGCGGTTCTTGACCGGTTTAAGGACCCCTTCCAGGCGAAGAAAATGGCTCAAACGGGGTTCCTCTCCCAATCCGGCGGTTTCGGACAGCCGGCGCAGGGCCGCTGCATACTGTTTAGCCGCAGTCTGATCCACATGTACCTGCAGATCCTCCTCCAGCTCCTTTACCCGTAAAGAAAGCTCTACCCGTCCTCTTACTATTTTGGACTTTAGATATGCTCTAATGGTGGGTTCGAGGGGTGAAAGGAACGGGGGTGCATTGATGATGATATCGAGGTACCGGTTATTGTAGGATTTCAGCTCGAGAGCGAGGTTCACCCGCTCATCCTGATATTCGCGATAGGAATATCCGGTCATACTAATCATATTTCTTTCTCCGATTCAATTTTTTTATACAGTGCAGCTCCGAGCCGCCAATTGTCGCCGGCGCCGATGGTAATAAACAGATCGCCGGCCTGCAGCAGACGCATCACATCCGGTTCGGCATCATCCACTTCATGGTAATAGAGCACGTGGGGGTGCCGCTGCTTCACTTTCTCAAAAAGAGTGCGGCCGTCCACAGCGCCGGCCCTCTCTCTGGCCGAAGCATAGATCTTATGTAAAATTACAATATCGGCTTCAGCGAAAGCCTGGGCAAACTCGTCCAAAAGGGCCTGAGTCCGAGTATAGGTATGCGACATAAAATCAACAATCATCCGCCGGTCTGGGTAAAAACGGCGGAAACCAGCCAGGGTTGTTCGAATCTCTTTTGGGTGGTGGCCGTAATCATCGGCAAACAGGACCCCTGCGCGCTCGCCCAAGATTTCCGAACGCCGTTTGCTTCCGCGAAATGTTTCGAGAGCAGCCGCGACACCCGCCATCTCGCCCTCGCCCACCTGTCCGCCGCTATCGGCGAGAATACCGTACACTGCCGCAGCAGCCGCTGTAGCATCCAACACTGAATGAACCCCCGGCACTCTCAGCTTGAACTCGGTCTGCCAGCCGGCTAAGCGGTATGAATGTACACCAGGTTCACTGCAGTAATCAACAATCTGAAAATCCCCTGCGGCTTCGAAGCCGTAGGGGCGCAGCACTAGATCGGTCCTGCGTTCCGCCAATTTTATCGCACATCCACGGGCACCCGCATCATCGGCACAGTAGATCAGAGTGCCACCACGCGGCAGCCGGTCAGCATACTCGAGAAATGCAGATTCTATATCTGCATAGTCACGGTAATAATCGAGATGATCGACATCGACCGTGGTAATCACCAGCTGGTTCGGATGAAAGGAGAGAAAATGGCGACGATACTCGCAGGTCTCGGCGATAAAATACTGGTCACCGCCGAAATAAGTGGCCCGGTCGTTGAAGCCCCGTACTGCCGAACCAACCAGAACCCCGGCCGGCAGCTCAAGCGCTTTCACGATGATGCCGGCCATAGCGGCGGTAGTGGTCTTTCCATGCACCCCGGCAATACCCGTTGCATGCAGGTTCCGCGACAGTTCGCCCAAAGCCAGGCTGTATTCGGCGATGGGGATACCTCGGCGGCGGGATTCCACAATCTCCGGGTGGGTTTCAGGGTCATAGGCAGCCGAATAGATAACCAGGTCCGCATCGCCGGGCACCTGATCACCTTGAAAGCCTTCATAATAGGGAATTCCCAGCGAATCGAGGATTGCATCGGTATAAAACCGCTCATCGGTATCCGAGCCGCTTACTTTGGCCCCATGGCTCTGCATGAGCTCGGCTAAGGCAGACATTCCGGTGCCCTTGATGCCGATAAAGTAGAGTTTAGCTTTTTTGAGATCGGGTGGTAAAATTCGCTTCGAATCCATACTCCGATCTTACAGTTACTCATACTTTTGTTCAACATTCCGCCTACAGCTCAGTCCGCTTATTAAGCCCCATTATAGGGATCTATTATTTCCTTGACCTTCAACAAATGATCTACTACCCTTTAATAAGAAAGCGAGGGAGGCAACATTGGAAAAGGTATTATCAATAGTACTCGGAGGCGGGAAAGGCACCCGTCTTTATCCCTTAACTAAAGACAGAGCCAAACCGGCGGTACCTTTCGGAGGCAAATACCGCCTGGTCGACATACCTATATCTAACTGTATCAATGCAAACTTCAAACAGATTTATATACTGACGCAGTTCAACAGCGCTTCTCTGCACAACCATGTTTCCAACACCTATATTTTTGATGTCTTCACCCAAGGTTTTGTAGAAATACTGGCCGCCGAGCAGACCTTTGAAAATACCAGCTGGTACGAAGGAACCGCCGATGCAGTGCGAAAGAATTTTTCCCATTTTCACGACCAGGAACCTACCCACTACCTCATCCTGGCCGGAGATCAACTGTACCGGATGGATTTCGCTGATATGCTGAATCAGCACATTCAGAGCGGTGCGGAAATCACAGTTGCCGCAACACCGGTCTCCCGCCGTCAGGCTACCGGGCTCGGAATCATAAAAGCCGACCAACACCGCAGGGCTGTTTCTTTCGTGGAAAAGCCGAAGCCGGAAGCGAATATAGATGAAATGAAGGTTCCCAGCGATATCCTGTATGCGCAGGGGCAGCAGGCGGACAGCTCGAAAGAATATCTGGCCTCTATGGGCATCTATATTTTTAATGCTGACACCATGGAGAAGGTGCTGGACAATAACTATACCGATTTCGGACATGAAATAATCCCGATAGCCATCAGCGAACGGCATGTAAACACTTATGTATTCAACGGTTTCTGGGAAGATATTGGAACCGTCAAGGCCTTTTACGAAACCAACCTCAATCTGGCTTCACTGACTCCGGCATTCAATTTTTACGATGAGAATATGCCAATCTACACCCATAGACGGCATCTGCCGGCTACCAAGATAAACTTCTGCACTATGAGCCAGTCGCTCACCGGCGAAGGGAGTATTATCACCAATGCTTCCATTGTAAACTCGGTGGTCGGCGTGCGAACTCTGATAGAATCTGGTGCGAGTCTGGACGGGGTCTACTGTATGGGTGCCAACTACTATGAGACCTACGAGCGGAAGAAGGAAAACGAAGCTAAGGGAGTGCCCAATATAGGCATTGGACGGGGAACAATCGTCAAACGCTCGATCATCGACAAAAACGCACGGATAGGTGACGGCTGTCGAATCGGTATCGACCACGTGGACCGGCAGGACGGTGATTACGGAAATTACTGGATTGTAGATGGAATAATCGTTATTCCGAAAAACGGTATCATTCCTCCGGGAACCACTATCTGATAGTTTCTGATACTTTAACCGAGATCACCGGACAGGTACATCCGTTCCAAGCAGTACACGATTTTCTTATCTGAACCGGCCATCGGTAGATGCTTCAAATCATATAACGAGACCCATTTCACTTCCTGGTGCTCTCGCAAAACGAATGCATCGCTGATCAAGCGCACAGAAAACACCTCTAGCTCGTACTCCTGATCACGATTCACAAAAGTGTCGGTGCAGATGAGGTCGCCGACCATTATGTCGATGGAGAACTCTTCGCGAAACTCCCTTTTGAGCGCCTGTTGCGAAGTTTCCGAATGCTCTTTTTTTCCGCCGGGAAACTCCCAAGACTCGCCGATACTGGTACCGGGTTTTCTGAGGGCTACTAAGAATTTCTCATTTCTACGGGCAATGCCGGCGGTTGAGATTTTGACTGTCTGGTTGGATTGCTGCTTCACCTATGTATGCTCCACCTATCCCGAAAAATACACTACAGGAACAAGACCCTTGGGAAGAGGAAATGCAGCAAGCCGACTATGACCAGTACGATGCCGATGCTGCTCTTGTTGTCAACAAAAATTCGCTGGAGCTTGTCAATGAGCGACGACCCCACTTCGGACTGCTCTTTATAGTAATCGAGGAAGAATACCCCTGCCATGAGGAGCAGACTGAGTGCCGGCAAAAGATCGCCTACCACGGCTACATCACCGCGGGTTACGCTCAGAATCTTGAAAATACCAACTGCTACCGACAAAATTATTAAAATCATCCGTGAGGCGATATTGATCCTAAGGGCTTCGTGAAGATTTTCCAGCATCGGAACCTTCTCTTGGAACAGTGGTGCTGCCAGGATGAGACCGCCCAGAATATTCAAAATGACTGCAAGTAGATAAAATTGTACCATAGGACCCCCCCACTCTTTTGATATTACCAAATTATATAATCAATATAGCATCGTCAAGCTCTATTGTCGCATCTTTTTTTCTAAAGTAAGCCTTTCTTCACTTCCGCTGAGAGTAGCCCGGATACTTACTTCTTCAGCAGTTTTGTACTCATTCGGCAGCACTATTCTTTCACGTACAATTCTGGTTTCGAGACTCTCCGCTCCCGCTGCAACAGTAGCAATGGATGTCTGCACACTGCTGTTGCTCTCCAGCACTCTGAACTCTATCTGCAGCTCTTCGGCGGTTGCCATTAGCATTGACGGGTTCGGCTGCAGGACCAGGCTCACCTGCACTTCACCACGGTTCAGATACCCATGCAGCGAGATTTCGTATCCCAAAAAATTATCGACTTCACTGTCAGGCCGGATGAGTGGAAACACAATAACCAGGATTACCAGTACAAGCACGATATCAAACAGAATGATCAGTAGAGTGGGATTATTTTTGAACACGCCGCCGAAGCGCAATCTGCGCTGCGGCGCTTCTCTCCCCGGTTCTGGAGCTGCATCCCGGCTGTGATACCTTATTTCGCCGGATGCCACCCGTTTTTGGAATTCGTTCTGATCATCGAACTCATTCTGCCCGCTCACCGGACTCTCCTCCGCGAATCAACGAAACCGCCTTCGCCAAATCGCCGGCCAGAAACCAGCCGTCTCTGCAGAAAGCAAGTTTTCCCGCAGCCTGATGCAAGGCTGCCCCGCGCCAGGCTGCTTCGAAAGCCGGAATTCCCGCAGCGAGGATTCCCGTGATTACCCCGGCCAGCACATCCCCTGATCCGCCGGTTCCCATAGCGGGATTCATTCCATCGACCACCGCAAACTCACCGTCGGGTGAGAAGATCCAGACTACATGACTCTTCAGGACCACTGTTACCTGCAGCTCCCGGGCCAACGGCATTACCGTTTCCAAGGGGTTTCCCAGCAGTGCAGCCTTGTCGGTTTCGAAACCGCTGCCCTTTACCAGTGCCAGGTATTCTCCCGGATGGGGAGTCAGAATCCAGCCTCCGACAGTTTTGTTCTGCAGGACGTGACTTCCCTGTTGATCCCACAAGGTTCGAAAGACATGAATTCCATCGGCATCTATGACTCCCGGCACTCCGCTCCGCAGCAGGCTTTCGAGGGTCTCATTCCTGCCGCTCGTACCCCAGCCCGGCCCGGCCAACAGGGCCGAAAACCGTGCAGCAATTTCTTCCGACGGCAGTTTGGCCCCATCCTGAGTCTGTTCGTAGGGGCGCACCATTATTTCGGATAGTTTTCCGGCCATTACAGGATAAATTTCCCGATCGGTGTAGAGGGTAACCAGGCCGGCTCCGGCCCGGGCGGCACCTTCGGCTGCCAAAGCAGCGGCTCCGGTGGTACCGACACTACCGGCCCACAGGGCCGCGTGGCCGCGTACATTCTTGTAGGCCTCCGGCCGGAATTCTTCTCTTCCGTTCTCCTCAATGAGCCAGCCGGTATAAGCGCCCTTCAGCTGCGGCGGCTGGTCAAGAAGCTGCGGAGGGAAACCCAAGCGGACAGTTTTTAGTGTGCCGACATAAGGTCTCCCGGCGGGAGTATAGAGCGGGACCTTAGGCAGCCCCATCGTAAGAGTGAGGTCGGCCTTCACCGCGGGATACCCGGTCTGGAAGGTATCACTCAGTCCACTGGGCACATCGATAGCCACAATACACCCGCACCCGGTCTCGTTCACTGCCTTCACCAGTTCGGCCGCACTCCCCCGCAAAGCTCCGCTGATACCCGTTTCGCTGATACCGTCAAACAGCACATCGGCCCATTCGAT
>CAZAMY010000026.1:0-11911 GCA_964485995.1 uncultured Sediminispirochaeta sp. | reverse complement strand
GAAACAGCCCCTGAGCAGGGTGATAACGTGTCGGTCGTACTTATCCGCAAGGAGGGTAAGGGCGGACAGGTGGTTGTTTCGAAGAAAAAGGCCGATATTCGCAACTTCTGGAAGGAACTGCGAAATGCCCACCAGGAAGGCAAGTCCGTAAAAGGTACCTTCGACAAGAACATCAAAGGCGGCTTTGAAGTCGACCTGGGCTATGGTGTTCGGGGTTTTTGCCCCTTTTCCAAGGCCGATGTAGTTCGAGTTGAAAAACCCGAAGATTATCTCAATACTCAGGGCGAATTCCTCATAGACCGGCTTTACAGCAGTAACAAGTTGAAAATAGTACTTTCACGGCGCGGTTTTCTCGAACAAGAAATCGACCGCCGCAAAAAGGAGTTCTTCGAACATACTCAGATCGGTGACACTGTTTCCGGACGGGTAAAGAGCTTTACCTCATTTGGTGCATTTATTGACCTGGGCGGTTTTGACGGACTGCTGCATATTAACGATATGAGCTGGGGCCATGTAACCCGGCCGAAAGACTATGTAAAAAAGGGTCAGGAGGTTACTCTCAAAGTTATTCACCTCGATCCTGAAGAGCAAAAAATAAACCTCTCACTCAAGCACTTTACCCCGGATCCCTGGATCGATTTCGAAGAGAAATATCAGGTAAACGACGTAGTAAAGGGCAAGGTAACCAAACTGACCGATTTCGGTGCGTTTGTCGAACTCGAGGAAGGGGTAGAGGGACTGGTACACGTTTCCGAACTCTCCTGGGTTAAGCGAATCAATCATCCCAAAGAGGTTCTGTCTATCGGCGATGAGGTCGATGTGATGATTCTTTCTTATGACATCCAGCAGGGCCGGGTATCTCTGGGTATCAAACAGGTACTGCCCAATCCCTGGGATGAAATGGAAGAAAAGTATCCGGAGGGAACCCAACTCAAGCGACCGGTGGTAAAGATTACCAATGCAGGGGCGTTTGTGCAGCTCGAAGAAGGCATCGACGGATTCCTGCACGTAGATGACCTCTCCTGGACTAAGAAGATAAAGAATCCCGCTTCGGTATTGAAGGTGGGTGAAGAGATAGAATGTGTGGTAACCGAGGTCGATCCGGAATCACACCGTATCAGGCTCGGTGTAAAGCAGCTCAGCGAAGACCCGTGGCGAACATTGCAGAACAGTTATCCGAAGGGCAGCGTAATCGAAGGTGAAGTTACCTCGGTTACCGATTTTGGAGTATTTGTAAGGGTTCCCGGAGATATCGAGGGGCTGATTCACAAGTTCAATCTCCGCGGTCCGTCGGACGAAACCCCTGACGAAGAACTGCTGCAGAAATTCAAAACGGGCGACAAGGTGAAGGCCGTAGTGCTCGATGTGAAACCTTCTCAGCAGAAACTTTCCCTTTCCATCAAGGAATACCAGAAGGGACTTCAGAAGAAAGAGATCTCTAAGTATATTCACGATGAGGAAGACGAAGGGACCGTCACCTTTGGCGATCTGTTAAAGGAAAAGGGGTCTGACTCATTCGATTCGTAGTATGTTTAACTCTACCGTCGATGCAGAGAAACTCAAAACCCTCATCGAGATCAACACACTCATCAATTCCGATTTCCAAGACGGGCGGACTCTCCTGACCAGGATTTTAGAGTCCGCTACGCGTCTTACCGATGGAGAGTCTTCATCACTGCTCCTGGTTGATAATGAAAACAACAAACTTTACTTTGAAATAGCGCTGGGCCCCAAAGGCCCGGCGGTTAAACGCTTTACCCTCAATATGGGTGAAGGTATTGCCGGCTGGGTTGCCCAGAACAATACATCACTGATAGTCAATGATGTCGACCGGGATAAACGCTACTACTCCGACATCAGCGAGAAAATAGGCTATCCCACCGATTCCATCCTTGCGGTTCCTATGCGCATAAAGGACAAATGCATCGGTGTAATCGAAATCATCAACAAAAAAAGGAACAGCAGTTTTACAAACGAGGATCTACAATGGCTGGAGATCTTTGCCGGTCAGGCTGCCCTTACCATTCAAAACGCAAAAGAGTACCAGAAGGTTCAGAACGAGGTATATGCACTGCAGGATCAGCTGCTGCACGGCCGAGGATTTCACACCTTCATTGGGAGAAGTCAGCAAATCAGGGAAAAGCTTGATATTGCCAAACGGGTGGCCGGCACCGATTCCTCGGTTCTGATTCTCGGTGAAAGCGGCACCGGTAAAGAGCTGTTTGCCGAGCAGATACACCTGCACAGCCCGCGCAATGATGCGCCCTTCATCCGGGTCAATTGCGCCGCACTGCCGGAGCATCTACTCGAGAGCGAACTCTTCGGCCACGTAAAGGGCGCCTTTACCGATGCCCACCGCGATCGTCTGGGCCGCTTCGAAATGGCGAACGGCGGAACCATCTTTTTAGACGAGGTGGGTGAGATTCCGCTCAGTCTACAGGCTAAGCTGCTGCGGGCCATTCAATACAAGTCGTTTCAGCGGGTAGGCGAGAGCGAACCGACCTTTGTCGATGTGCGTATTCTGGCAGCTACTAACAAGGACATCGAACACGAGGTGGAGAAGGGGAGTTTTCGACGCGATTTATACTACCGTCTGAATGTGCTGCCCTTCTATATTCCACCGCTGCGGGAGCGCCCCGACGACATCGGTGAACTGGCTGATTTTTTTCTGAAACGAACAAATCGCGAAACCAATAAACAGGTGCACGGCTTCTCCAGCGAAGCGATGGATCTGCTGCTTTCCTACAGCTGGCCGGGCAATGTCCGTGAGCTGGAAAACGTGGTTGAACGGGCGGTTGTTTTGGCCAAGGACGTCTACATTAAGGCCGATGATCTTCTGCTGCGGGCGCCTGGTTCGCGGGGTAACGGTGAATATGAAGACAAACCGCTCAAAGATGCGGTAAATCAATTCAAAAAGCATTTTATACGCAATGTATTGAAAAAACATTCCTGGAATCAAACCGAGGCTTCCAAGGTTCTGGGAATCCAGAGAACATATCTTTCGAAGTTAGTGAAAGAGTTAGATATAAAAGAATAATAGAGTGAAGGAGCATGGACGCATGTCACAACATCAGGTAAGAACAGAAGACAAAAACTTCAAAACCGTATTAGCTACCTTTTTAGCAAATAATAGGGTTCCCTTTATGGTGATTGCAGCCGTAGTGGTGGTACTGGTCATCGGCGTAGGAATCTACACGTATGTACACCAGAACCGTGTGGAGCAGTCCGCAGTCGCGGCTGAACAGATGCAGACCCTGTTTGCCGACTGGCAGAGCGCGGAGGAAGCGCAAAAAGGTGAATTGGCGGAAGAGATTGTTGCAACCGGAGAGGATACTATTGAGGATTTCTCCGGAATGTATGCAGCTGCCCGTGCACAGCTGGTACTGGGACGCTTGGCCTACTCTCAGGAAGAGTATTCAGCCGCTGTCGAACATTTCACTACGCTTGCAGATTCGCAGCCCAAGAGCTATTTGGCTCCGGTTGCCCTTATGCATGCCGCCGCCGCTCACGAAAAGGCCGGTGACAATGAGAATGCAATAGCAACTTATCAGCGTGTACGTGAGAACTATGCCGATACCTTCCCCGAAACCGCCCACGCACTTTTCTCGATCGGACGACTGTACGAAGAGGTCGATGACAGAGATGCAGCGCTACAGGCATACAACGAAGTCGTAGATAATTTTTCATCAAGTAATTGGACAAATTTAGCACGCGACCGTATAATTTACCTTGAAACTATAAATTAGAACACAGGCTGCGAGGGGGTTCCGATGCCGGGTAAGGATAAAAAGATCAAAAAGCGTGCCGCTATTATGGAGGTACGCTATTTCGGATTCATTATTGCACTGGCGGTAATACTAATTTTCCTTGCCCTAGATGCCGGAACCTCTATTTTTGACAACCTCGAGGTGCGTATACTGGATGTGCATTTCCGCTACAAGGACCTTTTCCAGGCCGAAGAGGTGCAGGAGGGAGTAAAGGTGGTTCAGCAGAACCCCAATATCTCCCAGGATATTCTGATTGTCGGCATAGACTTCAGAACTCTTTCCCGCTTCGGCCGCTGGCCCTTCCCCCGTTACACCCATGCCGATTTGCTGAATACATTCACCCGAATACAGGATCAACAGGCCCGCGAACGGGCGGTTTTTTTGGATATTTTCTTTAATGAACCGGCTGAAAATGCGGTCAACGACGCCCTACTGGTGGACAGCATCGCCCAGAATGATCGCGTTTTCCTCGAAACTCTGTTGGATGAGGTGCCGCCTCCGCCCGAAAAAGAGGATGACTTCCTGCGCCGCCATGAGGCCCTGCTGGAGAGTTTCGGAGAAATCAGGGAAATCAGAGGCCCCTGGGAAGAGATGCTGCCGTTTTACGGGCTTCAGCCGCCGCTAAAACCGTATGCCCAGGCTGCCGTAGGCTACGGCCATGCCAACTACCTGAAAGACGCAGACGAGGTCTTTCGTCGTCAGCCCCTGGTCGCCAAATTCTCGGAGAAAATCGAGGAGTTTCCCTTTAGAACCCTGACCACAGATACCGAAATCGATAGGGATAAGTTCGAACGGCTTGCGTGGGTCGACAAGGACGGACAGGAACACACGATTCCGTATCCGCTCACCGATTCCATTCTCGACAATATGCTGCGCGAACTCGAGGGTAATGCCCCCGTGAAGCGGGTCGACACCGACAACGATGGAGAGACCGACGATTCATATTTTGTCGTGCATAAATACCGCGATCATTTTATACCGGCAATTACTCTAGCCCTGGCCCTTGAATATTTCAACAAAGACCTGGCGGACCTCGAAATAGTGCTCGGGCAGCATATCCGGATTCCCGAACCGCAATATTTCGACGCTCAGGAGGGGGTCTGGGTTCCGTATGAAATCCAGACCGAACCGGCTGAGTTCGACGCAGACGGAAATATTACCAAGGAAGCTGAAACGAGGGTAGTGCAGGAGATTACCATTCCCATCGACGAGCAGGGCGATATGCTCATCAACTTTATGGGCCCGCCGTCCTTCTCCTCGCCAGGCGCCCGACAGACTTTTCCGGTCAGGTCTTACTCGGGATATGCCTCCAATCCTCCGGGACCAGACCCCAACAACTGGCCGCGTACCCGCGCGCTCGACAATAAAATTATTATGGTCGGCTCGTTTACCCGCGGAATGGCTGCCGACCACAAACCGACCCCCTACGGCTTGATGTACGGGGTTGAGGTACATGCCAATGCGCTCAATACCATACTCATGGACAATTTTCTACACCACGTACCCTTTTGGGTCGACCTTCTTATTTTGGCGGGATTTGTGCTTCTAATTGCGATTTTGAGCTCTCGACTGTCTACCGCTTGGGCCTTTGTTACTACTTTGGTGCTTATTTTAGCCCTGTTCGTTACCTCGTCGATCGTATTCGACCGGGAGGCGTATATAATCAATTTTTCCCAGCCTGCGTTGGCAACACTGTTTGCCTTTCTTTCGATTGTTGTGTACCGTGAAATGACCGAGTCTAAGGACAAACGCCGCATCCGCAATATGTTCGGAACCTATGTCAGCCCGCAGGTTGTTGACCAAATTCTAGACAATCCACCCGAGCTCGGCGGTGTCGACAAAGATATGACGGTATATTTTTCTGACATTCGCGGTTTTACCACCCTTTCGGAGAGTATGAGCCCGCAGGAGCTGGTGCAGGTGCTGAATAAATACCTCACCGCGATGACCGACATAGTTCTAAAATACGATGGAACTCTGGACAAGTACGAAGGCGACGCTATTATGTGCTTCTGGGGAGCCCCGCTTCCGCAGGAAGACCACGCTCTACGCTCCTGCAAGTGTGCGGTGGAACAACTGGTAGCCCTGAAAAAACTGAACAAGGAGTTTCCTGAAGAGTATCAAATCGATATCGGCATCGGTATCAACTCAGGCCGCATGACCGTTGGCAACATGGGCTCGATGCAGCGCATGGACTACACCCTGATCGGTGATAACGTCAACCTCGGTGCCCGACTCGAGGGCACCAACAAACAGTACATGACCCGCATCATCATCAGCGAGAACACCTACGGACTGGTCAAAGAGCATGTAGTTGCCCGCGAACTGGACAACATCCGTGTGAAGGGCAAAAACAAACCGGTTTTGATTTACGAGCTGCTAGATATCAAGGATTCCGCTACGGGGTGATGAAGCAGTCTTTCGTGCGTCTCACTGTCCTGACTGCAGGCGTAATCATACTTCTAATACTCATAGCCTGTGGAATCCCGAGCTATCCTTATCTCTATCCGCCGGAAGCAATAGGCGGGGGTAGGACCGGATTTGTACACGACAGCGATAACGACCCAAACGTCTTCATTGGTTACGAAGTTTTTTACCGTTTCTACAGCACCGACCCGGGTGCCGTCGGCGGCGGCCAAGCTGAACAGGATATGCAGCTGTACTTTACCTCTTCTTTTCGGATCAGTTCGATTGTGTATGCCGATGAGAGCAGCTCGTATAACTACGGGTTTCGGCGTGCCTATATAGAACCGGGCGGTGAAACGCCACCACAATTGCTACTCGAAACTGCAGACATAAATACTACTTTTACTGTCGAACTTATACTCGATGATGCAAGTGATAATGAAATAGAGTTTAGTTATAATGGGGATGATTATTTTGTCAGAAGAAGTGTGACAGACAGCGATGACAATCACATATCCTTTTTAGGCGATTACGACTACGATAATGATTCGGATCTTGTTGCGAGTGGTCTCGATGAACTGAATATCTATGTGGCCTTCTACGCAGTTCCCTATGGCATAGATCCGGAAACCTTGGCTACCTTATACGCCAACGGGAATTCAGAAGGTATGGAATACATCGGCAGTTTTCAGTTATAATCGGGTACGCAATAAAACCGACTTTACGGGATGGAGCAGCACTATGGTTAACTATTACTTCAATATCGGGCTTATTTATTTTATCATCGGCTTCGGCAGTGCGCTGGTGTGCTATTATATTTTCAAGAAGGATGTCATCGGACATTTTTTAGGAGCCCTGATCGTAGGTTTGATCGGATCCTTTCTCGGTGGAGTGATCGAATTCTTTTTTGCAGATGTAATCGAATTACTTACGCACCTGAACAATTCTGTAAACGTGTTTCCGCCGATCATCACATCCGGTATACTTTTGTGGATTTTTGTAAAAGCCAGCGACCGCAGTACTATCGAATAAAATGCTGAGAGGGCGTCTATAGACGAGGAGGTGCTTTTATACACCAGTTAAATGCACTCTATATTATTGAAATTTTTAAAATCATTTTATTAATTTCACTTCCGATAATATATATTCTGTCTACTTTTGTTAATTATTCTCTACCAAGGAGTTATCATGGAGTCCCGGTTCAGTAATATCGAAAAGCTTGAACGGCTGAACGCGAAAGAGAAAGAAACGCTCTCCCTCGCCTTTACCGATTTCTATCGCATAATCAAAACACTGCGTGGTCCGGAGGGCTGCCCGTGGGACCGCGCGCAGACACCGAAGTCACTGGCGCCGAACCTGATAGAAGAATCATACGAACTCGTCGAGGCAATCGACAACAACGACATCGAGAATGCCCGCGAAGAGATCGGTGATATTTTTCTGGTGGCCGGTATGATCGCCAGTATTCATGCCGAGCAAGAGGAGTTCGATTTAGCTGAAGTTCTTTCTGAAGTGTCTGAAAAATTAGTCAGGCGCCACCCCCATGTGTTCGGAGATGAGGTTACAGACAACCCCGACGAGGTAGTCGAGCTTTGGAACCATATAAAAAAGAACGTTGAGAAGGATGGCGGTGAGTTTGAATCGATGAACGATTCAATTCCGCGTTCACTGCCCCCACTCGAGCGAGCGTATAAGATACAAAAAAAGGTTGGCAAGGTCGGTTTTGACTGGGAGGAGCTACAGCAGGTTAAGGATAAGCTGGCCGAAGAGCTGGCTGAACTCGAAGACTGTACGGCCAATCCCGATGAGCATTTGCAAGAGAATATCGAAGAAGAGGTCGGCGATGTGCTGTTTTCGATTATCAACCTTGCCCGTCACCTGAAAATAGATCCGGCGGTAGCCCTGCATAAAACCAATCAAAAATTTGTTGACCGCTTCCGCTATATCGAGCAGCAGATGCGCGCGGAAAAGCGCGCTATGGATGCTTCGGAGTTCGAACGGATGGACGCGCTGTGGGAAGAGGCGAAACTAAAACTGAAGAATGTGTAAGCGAGGGGACAGCTGGTCGCAGTTGTCTACAAAAGTATTCAGTTGTTAAGTAGTCTAAAGTAATTGAACATTTTTTCGGCCGGCTCGCCGTAGGACTCCGGCGGTTCCATCAGCAGTTGTTCGCGCTCTACGTCGAATTCAGCCAGGAACTCCCCTATTTCGCCCTTTATTGATTGAAACATCTCTTTCAGATTGTATTTGGCGGCGCCCTGGGCCGGTACGTACAGGCGCAGAGTTCGCTCATTTATAGTTTCAAGCCACTCCAGGTCGCCATTCTTACTGCTGAGAAACTCCTTCATTTGATCTGCCAGTTCGGTAACTGTTCCGCTCCGCGAGCTGATATGATAGGTAGAGCCTGTATATAGAGCCATCAAAGACTGACCTCTTCCGCGCCCCTTTTGTCCGGGTATCAGCCCTGAACGGGTAATTTCGATTCCTTCCGGTAACGAGGAGTTCATCGCTGCGAGAAGTACCGCTTGATCTGTTTCATTGACCAACTTACAGCGGACTATCTCAGCCTGCGATGAAATCCCGAGTGTGAGTGGATGTGCAAACTCCATTCGCGGTTTTGGATTGAATCCCGAGGTATATTCGAGCTTTATTCCTGCACGCTGATAGCTCCGCTCAAAAATAGTCATGATATTGATATGAGACAGATATTTGGCTTTGCCCTGCTTTTTGAATGACATGAGATGCCAGTATCCATCCGTCTGTTCTTCGGGAGAGGGCTGAGCAGATTCCTCTGTTTCAAGATCAGCAGTGCTCTCAACATCTACCGGCGCCGCTTCCGGTTTTGTAGAGTTACCGCATACACCGCAGTGATGGTCGCAGGGAAAAATGCACGCGTTTGTCAGCTCATGCTGCTGCGACTTTTCGAGCTCTTTTTTCAAAAATTTCCGGCTAACTCCAATATCAACCTTATTCCACGGAAGCTCATCCTCTGTGTCTTTTGCACGACAGGTTTCCTGCTCGACATCCCAGTCCTGTGCCTCCATCGACTCGCGCCACAGGTCAAAAGAGATGTGCTCTTCCCATGCGTCTAACCGGGCGCCTCTTTTATAGGCAGTTTCTATCAGTCCGCCAACGCGGGAATCGCCGCGCGAGATAACCCCCTCCAAAAAGGAGATAAACGGAGAATGATAGTTCACCCGTACTGGAGTTTTATGAAAGGCTTCTCTTATCCGCTTGATTTTCTCGAGTGCCTGCATTTCTGTCAGTTGCCGGGACCACTGATAGGGAGTGTGCGGCTTTGGAATAAAAGTCCCGATATTTACATTAAGCTTGAATTTGGTAACATTGCGTACCTGCTGCAGATACTCAATAATGGCCTCGGCCTCATCAGCTCCCTCGTAGAGGTGCTCCGGAAGACCGACCATAAAATAGAACTTAGCCAGATTCCAGCCTTTGCTGCGTGCCTCCAGTAGAATTTCGGTTACCTTTTCAGCGGTCACCTCTTTATTTATACTTTTCTGCCACTCGAGCTTTGGTGTTTCCACTGCAAAAGTGAGTCCACTTTTTCGTATTTTGGATACCTCCTGCAGCAGCGGCAAAGTGAAAGAGTTCACATGCAGTGACGGCAGTGCAAAAGAAACCCCGAGCCCTTCGTAGCGGGCATTCAGGATTTTAACCAGTTCATGAAGACGCGCATAATCGCCGGATGAGAGCGAAGAGAGGGTAATTTCGCGATACCCGAGTGAGTGTACCAAGAAATCCGCCTCTTCAATAATTGCAGAAAATGATTTTTGGCGGTACGGACGGTAAAAGTATCCGGCGTGACAGAATCGGCAGCCGTTGGGGCAGCCGCGCATGATCTCTATAACGCCATGGTCCTGCACCACACTTATATTCGGCACAGGTATGAGATGGGTGCGGGCGGTATCGAAGCCGTGCCACAGAACCCGGTGCGCGGGAGCCTCTTTATCGGGCATCCACACCGCGGGCACCGCCGATAGCAGCTGCAGTATATCTTCACGGGAGGCTTTTCGCCGTTTTTCGGCTCTAACTATTTCTACAATTTCAGCCAGGGCTTCTTCCGACTCGCCGATGTAGATTGCATCGAAAAACTCTCCGAAAGGAGCCGGATTAGTGAGCGCCGGCCCGCCGCCGATAACAATGGGGTCATTTGTACTGCGGTCGCGGCGATGTATCGGTATATGCCCGGTCTCGAGGGTAGACAGTATATTGGTAGCGCTCAACTCATATCCTACCGAAAAGCCGAGTATGTCTAGAGAATGCAGCGGAATCCCGCTTTCCAGTGTATAGAGTGGGATGCTGTACCGGCGCAGTTGTGCTTCGAAATCAGGCGCCGGAGCAAACACCCGCTCGCAGTGTACCCCCTCCATTGCGTTGAGCTGTGAGTACAGTAGTTTGATGGCGGTATTCGACATTCCGATTTCGTACAAATCGGGAAAACAAATTGCGGTCAACAGGTCTCCCGGTTGACTCGAATGCACACTACCGAACTCTCCGCCTGTGTAGCGGCCCGGCATCTGCACTCTGGGTAAGATATGCGCAAGATCTTTTTCGGGGACTATATTACTCATAGTTGATATCCTTAGTATTTATAACGGCGTAAATAGATGTTCTGAATCAGTGCCAACCCGATGGTAGCAGTCCACAGGGATGAACCGCCGTATGAGAGAAAAAAGAGCGGTATGCCGGTAATCGGCATAATGCCGATAGCCATGCCGATATTGATAACCATATGGAAGAACAGCATAAACAGTATGCCAGTGCCCATAAATACGCCAAACTCGTCACTGGCGTGCATCACAATAATTAATCCGCGCACCAACAGCACTGCAAACAGGCCAAGCACAGCAAATGAGCCGATAAACCCCCACTCCTCGGCGATAATCGAGAAGATGAAGTCAGTACTCTGCTGCGGTAGAAACTGGTAGTGGCTCTGGGTACCTTCTAAGAATCCCTTCCCGGAAAAACCGCCTGAACCGACCGCGGTGAGTGACTGGATGATATTCCATCCGCTGCCCTGTGGATCAACTTCAGGCTTAATGAATACAATCAGCCGCATAATTTGATAATCTTTCAGAACGGCTCGTAAAAAATATGAGCTGATTAATGAGAGCGACAGCAGGAAAAAGAACACCCCGATGTAGAGAAAATAGCGTCTGCGGGCGAACCGGGCTCCGATCAGCGATAGGAGCGCAGCTAGGGCGAGTACTCCGCTGGTAAAATAAACCAGGTTACTCCGATGAAAAATCTCGAACAAACGGAACTGCTGTTGGAGGATATAGGTTTCCCACACCGGCAGCACGGCAAACAGTACCGTTAATATACCCAGAAACAGCAGAAACAGCAGATATTTTCGGTTAACTCCGGCCACGAAGCTGATAACCCAAAAGAGAGGAACATATACCAACGCAGTACCCATATCAGGCTGAATCAAAATGAGGCCCATTGGAATTATCGTAATGAGCAGTCCCAGAAAAAATGTTGCCGGACTGTCGATCTCCTTTTTACGCGACTGATAGAACGAAGCCAGCACAGCAATCAATCCGATCTTCATAAATTCCGACGGCTGTATACCGAAGCCGAAGAGACCGAGCCATGAGCGTGCTCCGTTTACCGTACGTCCGAAAAATAGGGTTATAACCAGCAGAAGCAGAAATACTACATAGATCTGTACTGAAAGCTTTTGCATGATGCTGTAGGACGGCAGTTGGAGTAAA
>CAZAMY010000025.1:0-11926 GCA_964485995.1 uncultured Sediminispirochaeta sp. | reverse complement strand
GATCCCGTTCGCATACATCTGCTCGGAACCAGTTTTACCATAAAAACCAATGAAAACCCTCAATACGTGTACGAATTGGTGCAGAAGGTTGAAAAACGGTTTGAGCAAATTCGTAGAACTATGGGAATAAGCGATCCTTTACGGACGGCCATCATTTCAAGTATAATAACTACAGATGAACTGCAGAAACTACAGCAGCAGTCGATGGAAGCCGAATCGGTCACACTAGACCTAATTGAGCTCATCGACCGCACTGTTGATAAAAGTGAATAAAGTTACCTGCAGTGTACGGGAGGGGAAAAAATCTCTTGGGTCAACCTTAACAAACGGGATTCCTGATTACGGGGTTGAATTGCTCGGCCTTCGCGGTCGAACAGGATGCTCCGTTGCGGAAACCCACTTGAACCATAGAGTTCAAGAGATACACCCCGAGCGGCACTGCGGGTTTTATTGTCTCCATATATGACATATATGAATAGTGAAGGATTCAAATAATGCCGATAATGACGAGCCAACAGATCAATAACTATTTCGACAGCTTCGGAGATTCCGAGATCACCTTCACAAAAGAGGTCATACGAGCAACCGGCTTACTTCCGAAACATGTCTTCCTGAAGGCTGCCGGCTATCACCTTCCCTGCATAATCTACAGCGTTTCGATGAAATCCGCCAAAGTCATTGCAAATGTGTCCTCCGACATGCATGAGCAAATACGGCACTCAAACAACCTGGTATCGCTCCGGTTTGCATTCAAAGAGAGTGATAAAATTGACCCGCTGATGTTCTTTGTATCCGCCCGTGTAACCGGCTACAACCCCTACAACGCAGAAAAACCGAATCTCAATTTTATTTCTTTAGATTTTACTCAGCGGCCGCCCGACGACCTGATTGCCATTCTCGGACAGATTCTCGATGCGAAATTTATGTCGCAAAAGCGGAAAGAAGAGCGTATCATTATCAACGCCGACAGTGTAAAAAAACTGGGCGTAAAGGCCAAATCCGCCAGCGTCTACATACAGGGGGTGCCCAGAACCTGTATAATTCGCGATTTATCATTTTCCGGAGCGAAGGTTATTCTCGCGGGAGTCGCAAAATTCCTTCAGAACAAAGAGGCGGCGCTGCACATTGATACAATCGAGAAGGGAAAGATCCACATAGAAGGGCAGGTTATACGAAACGAAACCGTCGAGGGACGCAAAGACCTGGTAGCTCTGGCAATACACTTTAATGAAGAAAAAGTCCCGATCGAATACAAAATGATTCTCAATGAATATTTTAAGCAGAAAAAGCTGAAAAACGGTAGTTACTAATATGAGTTCACAAGAAAAACCGCAAATTCCTTTTCCGCCCGCGGATACGACCCCGCTGGAACGGATCAATTATATCTCCCTTCCCGATGATATCGAACGGAATATCGGCGGGTTCGAAATCGATCCTTCGATACCCCTCCCGGTAGAACTGCCCAAAGGATCCGAGCAGCTGCTCGATTCTCTTTCGTGGGAGATGATAGTCGCCGCGATGCTGAAGCTGTGTGCATATCAGCCGGAACACCCGCATATTGATTACTTTCGGCGCTTTATCGAAGAAATTCAGCCTAATATAGTAGCTGAAATGACCCAGACCGGTATTTTCAAAGCACGAAATAAAGAGTTCGAGCTGGCCGAAGAAATCTTCCGTTCCCTGGTCAATTTTGCGCCCGATCAGGAGAGCACTTTTGTAAACTTGGCCCTGGTGTTCGAAGAAAAGGCGAAACAACACCATGAGCGCAGCGAATCCGATGCTGAGGAAGAGAGTATCAATCTGGCTTTCGAGGCGTACAAACGGGGATCAAAATTTCATCCCGAATCACCTGATCTTCATTTCAGTGCGGGGCACTTTTTTCTGCAGCAGGGTAATATTCCCAAAGCCAAGCAGCATTTTACCACCTTCCTGGCAAATGTCACCGAGGACACGGAGAAGGCCGAACAGGTGCGCCGGGTGTTGAAAGAGATTGACACCAAGCGCCAAGACGACCTGATATTCAACGAAGCCTTTGATTTTATTAAAATGGGACAGGAAGAGCGGGGTATCGAGCGCATACGCTACTTTCTCGACCGCAACCCCGCGGTATGGAATGCGTGGTTCCTGCTTGGATGGGGACTGCGGAAAACCGGCAAATACAAGCAAGCGAAAGAAGCTTTTGCAAAAAGCCTTGAGCTGAACCAGGCGCATCCGGACACCTTGAACGAGTCGGCAATTTGCAACCTCGAGCTGGAGGAATACAGCCAGGCCAAACAACACCTCGAGCAGGCCCTGCAGCTGGAGCCTGAGAATACCAAGATTATCTCAAACCTCGGCATTTTAGCCCTAAAACAGGGGGATTCTCAGTTGGCACGACGCTTTTTCCTCACGGTGCTCGAGCTCGATCCGGACGACCCGCTTGCCCCGCGGTATATTGACAAGATAGATGAGCAATCTTGATTTGAAGCTTAATCTGAGAACTTGACAAAAGCCCCCAGTACACATAGGGTACTAAAGATATGATCCTGAACGGAAAGAAGAAGATATACGCGCAAATACTTGTTGCGTTGACAATACTGTTTACCCTTGCAATTGGAGTGGGCGGAGGTTATGCCATCGCTCAGCTGCGCAATCCGATGATTCGTGAGGATTTAAAAGAGTATAAACCGGCGCTGCCTACACAGATATACGATCGCGACGGCGAACTGATTACCGAAATCTTTTCGGATGTAAAACGCGATATAGTTCCGATAAATGAGCTGCCTAAGCATCTCATGTACGCCCTTATCAGCCGTGAGGACGCTGACTTTTTTGACCACAACGGGTTCAGCTTCCGCGGGACCGCCCGGGCGGCCTGGAACGTGGCTATCGGAAATTACTTCTCCGGCGGCAGCACACTCACCCAGCAGGTAGCCGGTAAACACTACGCCGACCGCTCCAAGCTTACTATCATGCGAAAGCTCCGGGAGCTCTGGTACGCATTCAAGATGGAACGCGAACTGTCGAAATACGAAATACTCGAGATGTACATGAACGAGATGTATTTCGGACACAACACCTATGGTGTCGAGGCGGCCTCTCAGTTCTATTTCAGCCACTCGGCCCGGGAGCTATCCGAAGCCGAAGCGGCAATCCTGGTTATTCAATTGGCAAGCCCGGCACTCTACTCGCCTATCAACCACCCCGAAAGGGCTCGGTCCCGACAGAAGGATGTACTTGACCAGATGGTAGAACTCGGCTATACCTCGCGGCAAGAGGCCGACCGGTCGTTTCAAAGCTACTGGAAAAGTTACGATTACAACCGCTCCAACATTGCCAGCGCGTACTTCGACAACAAGAGCAAGGCCCCCTATTTTAGCGAATATGTGCGGCTCCAGCTGAACGACATGCTGTACGGTGCAGTCAATATCAACAAAGACGGATATATTGTACATACTACCCTCGACCTGGATTACCAGCGAATCGCCGATTCAATTATGGAAAAGTCGTACCGGCGGATAAACGAGGAGTATCACAGCAACAAGCGCGAGCGCTTGGATATTGTAGACGAGACGTATTTGCCGATTATCGAGATGCTGTCGCTCGGCTACAACATTGAAGATATCCACATTACCGGCGCCCAGGAAAAGCGAGCGGCGGTTAACCACTATTTTGATACCATTGCACCGAGTATCGAGGTGCTGTCCTCCATGCTCGGATCCGACGGGCTCTACCAGGTGTCCCAGTACTCCCAAGAGATGACCAATGAACGGAAGAAGTCTTCCACCATTGAGGGTGCACTGATTACCATCGATAACTACAGCGGCCACATTATGTCGATGGTCGGCGGCAGTGATTTCGAAACGAAGCAGTACAACCGTGCTGTAGATGCGCAAATTCAACCGGGATCCAGTTTTAAACCGCTCTACTATTCGGCGGCGATTTCATCCGGCGAATACACTCCCGCTACGCGAATGTATGACGGACCGATTGTATTTTTTGACAACAACGGCAAGCGTTATACCCCGATGAACTATCTCGGCAACTGGGAAGGCTCGGTGCTCCTGCGCTACGCACTGGCCACCTCGATGAATGTTCCTTCACTGCAAGTGCTGGATGGCATCGGCTTTGAGGCCGCCATAGACCGAGCCTCGAAACTGCTCGGCATGGAGGACAAACAAGAGGACCGGACCCTGTTTCCGCGCGGGTTCCCGCTGGGTCTTGGCATCACTGCAGTGGCACCGATTAAGATGGCCAAAGCGTTTGCCACCTTTCCAAACCAAGGCAAGTCTGTCGAACCGATGGCCATCACCCGGGTGCTCAACCGCGAGGGAGAGAGCATTATCAATCCCGAGCAGGAACGCATTCGCCAGCAGAAACACAGCAGCGATCAGAAACAGATACTCTCGCCTCAAGCTGCCTATCTAATGGTCGATCTGCTGCAGAGCACAGTCGAATTCGGTACCCTGCGCTGGCGCCGTGTGAATGTCGGCGGCTTTGACGGCATGCCGATGGCCGGTAAAACCGGTACCACGCAGAACTGGGGCGATGCCTGGACGGTCGGCTTTTCACCCTACTACTCCACCGCGGTCTGGTTCGGCTTCGACACCCCGGGCAATTCCCTCGGCCGTGAACTAACCGGTGCAACCGCCGCCGGTCCGGTATGGGCCGAATACATGAAGGCAATTCATCAGGGGCTTCCGGCCAAAGAGTTCGACCGACCGGATACCGGGCTGGTAGAGGTAAAGGTCTGCACCGAATCGGGCCTAATCCCGACTCAATACTGCCCCGAGAGCAAGGAAGAAATTTTTATTGCCGGTACCGAACCGAAGCAGTTTTGTGATATCCATAAATTCGAAGAGGAACGCAACGAAGACCTGGTCCGAAAGCTTCAGGATTCGATGATGATCGAAGATTTTGACGTAAACTACGATGCCGCCCCTGAGATGGACGATGATCTTCTGCAGGGCATCGAGGATCAGATCGGGAGAGATCGGGATAATGTATTCGGATCGGACAACCAGTCCGGATCCTCTTCTGGGAATAATGTGAACCCGCTGCTGGACTAAAATTCGACTTCTTTTGTCCCATAAACTATGATAGGCTTATACTAGACTGGAGCGGGAAGGAGTCTGTAATATGCAAATTCCGATCGAAGAGATAGTGATCAAACGGCGCATACGCCAAGACCTCGGCGATTTATCCAAGCTCATGGAGAGCCTAAAAGCCTACGGTCTGATGAACCCCATACTCATAAACAGCAATCGCGAGCTGATTGCAGGCCGCCGACGGTTAGAGGCGGCGCAGAGACTCGGCTGGAAAAATATAGAAGCGCACATAGTCGACAGCAGTTCCGACGTAAACGAACTCGAGATGGAAATTGACGAAAATCTGCATCGCCGTAATCTCAGTGCTGTTGAACTGGCCGAAGGCATGTCCAGACTCGAAAAACTGAGGAATCCCGGTTTTTTTCGAAAAATATTTATGGCAGTTGCCCGATTTTTCCGGCGCCTGTTCGGACGCCGGTAGTTACTCCGCCACCGAGAGGTCATCCAGGTCAAATTTCTGTACAGAAGACGCTCCGGTTTGCGCAAGCAGCGAATTGCCCTGCACCTTCAACCAGGAGTACGGTACTACGGTTTCGGTGGAGCGGTTCTCAAGTTCGAGCTGATCGTTGAAAGCACCAATGTAGTAGCTGCCCGCATCCTCGATTACACAGTACACCCGTTGATGTGCCGCTAAGAGCGAGGATCTCGGATACACATCGTTTTGCGACTGCTGCTGCACTTCAAGGGTTTCCGGCGCTAAACCGACCAGCCTGACGGCGCGCGGGGCCGCTGTCTCGCCGGCTATCACCACGTACATTCCGCTGTAATCGAGGTACTGTCGTCTGCGGATTGTATTGAGTGTTGATTCCTCGTCAAGCTGACCATTCGCCCTAATCAGGGCCATCCGGCCAAAGAGTTCATTATTTTGTTCACGGAACATGAGGAACGGAAACCGCTGCGGCTGCGCGGCTATCGCAGGCTCCGCCTGCCCGGCATCCTCGTCCGCGGGCTCATCCTCGGCATCCGCTTCCTCCGGCTGTTCGTCTTCGGCCTGCTGAGCCTCTTCTATCAGCTGCTGCTGATCTTCGGCAATACTCTCACGCTCTTCGGCTATATCTTGTTCGCGCTGGGCGAGCTCCTCCTCACGGGCTGCGAGTTCATCCTGCTCTTCCCCGGCCGGCTCCTCTTCAGCTGCGGCTTCCGGCTGCTCGGCTGTAGGCTGCTCTTCGGCCGGCTGCTCGACTGTGGGTTGTTCACCGGCCGGCTGCTCCGGCTGCTCAGGTTCTGGTTGGCGCTCCTCTTCGAGCTGCTGGCGATCCTCTTCCAGCTCCTCCTCGCGCATTTCAACTATTTCTTTCCGCTCTTCCACCCCTTTGTCTTCGCGGGTTCGCACCTCTTCGACGACTTCGTCGGTGCTGAGGGTCTCTGCCGAGGGGGCTTCCTCCCCTGCCAGTTGGGTGAGGGGCAAGACTATCTGGGTTGCACCCGGCCACTCATTGTACCGGCGGGAGAGCCCGACCTTTTCGGCTGAGAGCTCCGCTATCACCGGGGCGCTGTAGTGTTCACGAAAATATTCCAGGTTTCCCCGGTACACGGCATTGTAATAGGTGGTAAACATTGCCAAGGCCGCCGCACGCTCGGCGTTGAGCTGATAGGTAGCCTCTATATATCCGGCCAGTATACGGCGGATATTGTCGATATGATCTACCATTGCGTCGGCTTCGATAATAAAAATGTCGGCATTATAGCCGCTGGCCTCGGCCGGGGCGACTATGTGCAGAATGCGGTATTTTCCGGCATACTGCCGCTGGCTCGCGAGCGCTTCCGTGGCATCTGAGCGGGTTGAAAGCGCCGCCCCAATGCTCTTTATTTGTTCAACCGTCTCAATCTTTGCATGCGGCCCTTCATAGTTGATGAACTCGATTTGCCGCTCCGCAACGGTCTCGAGCTCTTCTTCGGCTATATCAACGGCACCGATTGAAATTGATACGAGCAACAAGAGTCCTAACAGGTTCAACAGTTTCTTCATAGTCTGTAGTATAACATGCTGATACGGTGACTTCACCTACAAAATTCAGATTTTACCGGTGTGAGCCGAGCTCCCGCAGGGTCTGCACTGCCTGCATGCGCAGAGAGCGGGGTGCGTTCGACAGGTAGATGTCCATCAGTATTTGTCCGGTTGCCGGACGAACTGTGCCGCTGTACAGCGACACCCGCTCTATACAGCGGATGAGTTCGGCGGTCATCAGAGGGTCTTCATCGATGTCAATGCCGCCTTTTTTGATGCTGCTGCGCAGCGTCTCTACTACTCTTCCGCCGAGATCGCTCTGAAGCCGCCCGATGGCTCTGAGCAACTCTATCTTTACCCGCGGATCCCACTCGTACTGCAGGAGCCTGAGCAGCGCCTCCTGGCTGGCCAGCGTACCGTTTTGTGATAGCAGCTTCACAGCTCTAAGGCGTACGTCCGGAAAGTCGTTTACGTACACCCCCCTCCGGCGGACCGGGTTGACTACCCCCATCCCGGCCAACTGAGTGAGCAGCGAGAGCAGCTCGGGGTAGTTCTTAGTCGATACCGTTTTCCCGGCGCGCTCGGCCAGTTCATCCAGGAGCAGGAGGTACTCCTTACGGCTCGCCTCCTCCAGTATCACCTCTTCGAAAGTGGGTGGAGAAGCGGGAACTCTATCGGCAGAGCGAGCTGCTGCCGGCTGGTCGGATGTATCACCGGCCCGGCGGGGGGCGGGCGGCGGGTGCAGAAAGGGGCTGCGGTAGCTGTATACCACCCAGTCTTCGCCTCCGATTATGAGCTGATCGGAGCTGAGCTTCAGAGGCTGAACGGAAGGCTGCGGAATACTCACAGCGGCCTGCAGCTGCCCGTCATCACTGCGGTACAGTTCCAGCAATCGCCCGCTGTACACCATAAGATTATACCCAGAATCGGCTGAAATTCTGGCCGCCTCCATCGGCAGCTGTGAACTCCAGAGCTCCTCGCCGCTGTCCCGGGCAACCGCCGCTATCCGGTTGCCGGCGGTCCGGATATAGACCCGGTTCTCGTCGATGCTCAGCTCTTCGGCCGGAGAGTAGAGATCGGCATCCCACTTGAGGTCTCCGCGCCGGTTGAAAAACCACATTTTTTTATTCACTGCAACGGCAATTCCCGCGGAATCGGCAACACAGGTGATCGCTCCCGGCTGCAGGACGGTGGAACTTTCGTTCTGGCCTGCTGGAAGACTGGCCAGAGAGGCGATTCCCGTGGCATCTATACGCAGCAGTCGGCCCCCTTCCGAAACGCTCCACAGGCTCCCCAGCCCGTCTTCCACCGGAGAAATCGCAAGTACAGTCGTCAGGGTTTCGTGCCAGACTATTTCGCCGGTATGCGTTCTGAGGGTGAGGCTGCGTCCGTTCAGGCTGTAAACAAGCCCGTCGGGCCCGCGGCGCAGCCACTCGGTGCTGCTCGCATCAGGGGCAGCGGTTTCGGTTCCGCTGCGGATCCAGATGACCCGCCCGGAGGGGCTGTAAGCGGCTATCCGGGCGGGTTCCAGGCTCAGGTACAGCGTCCCGTCCCGGCTCTGCTGGAGAAAAGGGTGCGGCCGGGCGGGCAGGCGTTCGCCCCGCCACAGCAGGCTGCCGTCGCTGCGCAGGCAGTAGAGCCGGCGGTCTTCCGAGAGAACATACAGCCGTCGGCGGTCGAGCTGTCCGGCTGAGAGGGCCAGGATACGGCCGCCGGTGGCGTACTTCCAGTCCAATAGAAAGCGGCTGTCAGGCGGGCTATCCTCGGCGGTTAGGTGCTCTGAAGCCCCCAGCCCAGTCGGTGAGTACGGATGCGGGAAACAAACTAAATGTAACATCCATAAAAAAATTAGTATGGGCTGTAGAACGGGGAGGCGGGAGTTTATTGAGCGATTATTGACTTTTCCCATATCTTTAAGTACCGTTAATGCCTAGATGAACACCGTTGCTGCGTATGCTCCCGGCCACATAACCGGGATATTTTTTATTGACGACCTCGATACCGACCCCCTGAAACGGGGCTCCCTGGGGGCCGGCTTCTCCATTGACCTGGGTGTCACCACAATGATCGAAACTGCTGACGGCGGGGGCAGGCGTGCGCCACAGTTCTTCCTGAACGGAGAAACAGCCGACCTCGATGTGTCCGCCGCAGTCTTCACCTGTTTTACAGACTCATCGCCGACTTTACCAGAGAGAAAGCTGCTGATTTCGCACAAGATAGATTTGCCGCAGGGCAGTGGTTTCGGCACGAGCGGAGCGGGGGCCCTGAGTCTGGCACTAGCCCTGAACCGCTGGTGCGGCTCGCCATTTTCGAATGAGGAGGCTGCGCAGCGTGCCCACCGGGCCGAGGTAGAGTGCCGGACCGGTCTCGGGACAGTAATCGGCGAGTACTACGGCGGGTTTGAGATTCGCACCAAGACCGGTGCCCCCGGCTACGGCGAGGTTACGCAGTTTTCTTTCCAGGAGGACCTGCGGGCGGTGTTCGCTGTGCGGGGCCCCTATTCTACCAGCGCAGCCCTCGCCGATCAGCAGGTACGCGAACGGGTGAATTTGAACGGGAAGGTTGCCCTGGAGGGGTTGCAGCGCGAGCCGAGCGTGCAGAATTTTCTGCGCTACTCCCGGCAGTTCGCCGAAGGGACCGGTTTAATTACTCCCTGGGTAGCCGAAATTCTGGAGGTGATGGACGCCCACAAAATTATCGGCAGTATGTTGATGTTTGGCGAGGGAGTGTTTACACTGGCTGCAGCCGACAGGGCGGCCGAGATCGAGGCTGAATTGCAAGCGTACTGTAGCCGACGATATAGCCAGACGGCTTCCGCTGCACCGGTTGTATTTACCGCCGGTATCAACAGTTCTGGAGGAACTCTACTGTAATGGATATACACGTACCAAAGAATCATCCCCGGTATCAGTCGATTTCGATTCGGGAAAAACTTGTAGAGATGGTGGATGCAAAGGTAGTTGCACCGGCCGGTTTGATTGCACACGGTCGGGGAGAGGCATTCGACTACCTCTGCGGCGAAGATACCCCCCAACCGGCCCTGGCGGCCGTTGAAGCGGCGGCGGCCGGTCTGCTGGCCGCCGAACACCCGGTTCTGTCGATCAATGGAAACGTAGCGGCGCTCTGTCCCCGGGAACTCGTAGAGCTGTCGAAGATCAGCGGTGCCCCCCTGGAAGTAAACCTGTTTTATCGCACTCTCGAGCGGGAGAAAGCGATTGCCGAGGTGCTGTATCAGGCCGGGGCCGACGAGGTTTTGGGTGTCGGAGACGATGCGGCCGGGACCATCCCGGAGGTAGGCAGTGAACGCCGCCGGGTAGACCCGCGGGGGATCGGCGGTGCCGATGTGGTGTTTGTCCCGCTGGAGGACGGAGACCGGACCGAGGGGCTGGTGGCCATGGGAAAAACGGTCATCACCGTCGACCTGAATCCCCTGTCCAGAACCTCCCGCAAGGCCGATATCAGCATTGTAGATAATATCGTGCGAGTGGTTCCTCTGCTGATTGCGGCAGTGCAGCGACTGACAGAAAAAGAACCACGTGAGTTGAAGCGAATCGTGGAGGACTTCGACAACCGGCGCAATCTGAAGCTCTCACTCGAGTTTATTGCCGACCGGCTGCATTCCTTCAGCTTCGAAGGGGAATAAGAATGGCAGTGATTCAAAGGGATGAATGGATAGAGAAAAAGGCGCAGGGCCACCGGATTTCAATGCTCACCGCCTACGATGCAGCCTTTGCCTCGCTGCTGGTACAGGTAAAGAACCTGGATATGATTCTGGTGGGCGACAGCCTGGGGATGGTCGTTCAGGGCCATAACACTACCCGGGCAGTCAGGATGGAGGATATGGTCTACCACACCGAGCTGGTAGCCCGGTCAGCCGGTAACGCGATTCCCATTGTAGGCGACATGCCGTACCACAGTTTCGATTCCGCCGACGAGGCGCTGAAGAATGCCCTCAAGCTGATGACCGCCGGTGCGGCGGCAGTAAAAATCGAAGGGAACAAGCCCGATGTAGTAAGCCGCCTGGTTGCCGAAGGGATCCCCGTGATGGGACATCTGGGTTTATTGCCGCAGACCGCAGAACAGTTCAAGGTACAGGGAAAAGATAACGCGGCTGCCGAGGAGATTTACCGTGATGCCCTGGAACTGGAGCAGCACGGCGCGTTTGCAGTGGTCCTGGAGTGCATACCCCGGGCTCTGGCCCAGCGGATTAGTGACGCCCTCGAGATTCCCACCATCGGTATCGGCGCCGGTCCCGACTGTGACGGACAGGTGCTGGTGCTGCACGACATGCTCGGTTTAACCGAGGGATATCTCCCGAAATTCGTGAAACGCTACGCCCAGCTCAACGCAATGGTGGTTGAAGCCGCGCAGCAGTACTGCGACGAGGTCAAATCGCGCGACTTTCCCACCGACAAGTTTTCGTATCACTAAATTCGTATCACTAAAAGAGAGGACGGGTCGAGGTGAGAGAAGAATCAAAAAATATGAACGGCACTACAATCCCCGTGCAGGGGCTGCCTGCAGAACAGGTGCACTCCATGGTGGAGAAGCGTCTGGCCGGCGACCTGACTTTTACCTCCGGCCACATTCTCGGCTCCATGTGCAGTCAGCCCCACCCGCTTTCATCCGCGGTGTTCCAGCAACAGCTGTCTAAAAACATCGGCGACCCCGGCCTGCACCCCGCCCTGGCGGAGATGGAGGAGGAGACGATCAAACTGCTGGGAGACCTCTTTTCCAATCCGCAGGCCGTCGGAAGCATCGTTACCGGCGGGACCGAGGCCAATCTGCTGGCGATGTGGACTGCCAAGAACAGCACTCCTGCCGACCGCCGTGAGGTAGTCCTGCCTGCAACGGCCCACTTCTCTTTCGAGAAGGCGGCCAGTCTGATGGA
>CAZAMY010000024.1:0-12509 GCA_964485995.1 uncultured Sediminispirochaeta sp. | reverse complement strand
GTGGGGATCGCCGTGCCGAGTCCGGTGGACCCGGCCTCCCCGGAGCGGCTGCCGACTTTCCCTTCGACGAAAACGCCCTGGTGTACAAAGTGCAGGGCAAGATGTTCGCCCTGACCGGCTTTCACAACTTTTCCTATATTTCGCTCAAGTGCGACCCCGACTACGCGTCGGCGCTGCGTGAGGCCTATCCGGCGGTCACCGGCGGCTACCACCTGAACAAGCGCCACTGGATCTCGGTGCAGCTGGACGGCAGCCTGAGCGACGAGTTTATCTTCCGCTTAGTCCTCAGCTCCTACTACCTGGTGCGGGCCGGGCTGCCGAAGCGGCTTAAGGCACAGCCTTTGCTCGACATGGCGGCGGCCCGCCGCTTTATAGAACAGGAATGCGAGCCGCTGTACCAGGCCCTGTTCGACTTCCACTTCGGCAGCGGTACTGCTGAAGCGGTCGTTGAAGCCCTGGCGGCCTACCAGAACCCCGACGGCGGTTTCGGGCACGGCCTCGAGCCGGACTTTCTCCTGCCGGACTCCTCCCCTATGGCCACTTCCATCGCATTGCAGATCCTCGAAGAGACCGGCGCCGGCCGGTTGGCCCTTCCGGCCGTGGAGGCAGCGGTCGCCTACCTGGAAACAAGCTTCGATCCGGACCGGGGCGGCTGGTACGCTGTCGGCCCGGCTGTAAACCGCTGCCCCCACGCCCCCTGGTGGCACTGGGACGAGGCCGAGGGACAGACGGTCATAGACCGGCACTGGGGCAATCCGAGCGCCGAACTCATTGCACATTTGTGGCAACATAGGGCAGCCTTGCACAAGTTTTCACCCAGCAAATTGAGGGAACTGATCAAAAGCGCGACCGGTCGACTGGCGTCACTGCAGGATTTTCCCTCACCCCACGAAATCTACTGCTATCTGCGGCTCTATCACACCATTCTTACCGACCTGCCGGATGCCGCTGCCCGGATGCAGCCGCAGCTGGCCGCCGCCATCCGCCGGCTCATGAACACCAATCCGGAACAGTGGACGGGCTACGTACCCCGCCCCCTCGATTTTATCGATACCCCGGCCAGCCCGCTCTTCGAAAGAGTACAGCCCTATGCCGGAGTGCAGTGCCGCTACCTGCTCGAAACCGCAGAGCACAGCATCTGGCAGCCGCACTGGAGCTGGGGCACGGCATATCCCGAAGCGTGGGAGCAGAGCCGGCGCAACTGGACCGCCCGCCTCACTATCAACAACTATCTGCTGCTGCAGCGCTTCGGATTTCTTCCGCCGGGTTGAGGCTTGCGCTTGTCTCTCTGGAGGCTTAGACTTTACTGCATGGATACTAATCAGCCGCCGGTCGTGGTACTTAGCTTGTTCAAATACAGCGGGTTCCGCAATAAGTTCTGGGCATTTACCATGATGCAGTTTGCCCATGGGTATCTGAAAGATGTCGAAGGGTTACGGTTCTACCGGGTGCTCGGCACGGGGGCCGGTAACGGCTTCAAATGGTACTCCGATTTTTCCACCTACGCTTTGCTCACTGTGTGGGAATCCGAAGCACAGGCCGACCGCTTCCTGGACGAATCAGATCTCTACAGTCAGTATCGTGACCGTACGCAGGAGATGGTCGCAGTGTACATGACGCCGCTGCGCTCCCACGGACAGTGGAGCGGCCAGAATCCCTTCAAGCCGGACGGTCAGGCCGAAGGCGATGTTACCGCCGTCATCACCCGGGCTACTATTGCGAATAAGCAGCTGTGGAAATTCTGGCGGCAGGTGCCCCGCACCAGCGGCTCGCTCACGCAGTTCTCCGGGCTCATCTGCGCCAAGGGAATCGGCGAGTGGCCGGTCAAACAGATGGCCACCTTCAGCATCTGGCAGGATGAAGAGTCGATGAAAGCCTACGCCTATCGAAACCAGGCCCACCTGGAGGCTATCAAGAAGACCCGTGAACTCGACTGGTACAATGAAGAGCTGTTCGCCCGCTTCCGCCCCTTCAAAACCCGCGGTACCTGGCACGGCGGCCGCCCGCTGCTGCCCTTCTAGTCGCCTGGTTATTCCGGACGCGCAACCGCCGTCATCACTCCCGCCGGCAGCCAGCGCTTCAACAGAAACAGCGGTGCGGTGGCCAGCATTCCGGCCATGAAGCCGGCAAACTTGTCCTCCATCGAGTCGCTCCAGTCTATCCCCCGCCGCTCCTGCTGTCCCATCCAGAACAACGGATACGCGTCGAGCGTGCCAAACCTCCGCATCCGCACAAGCTTCCATCCACTCCGTTCCAGCAGAACTCGCAGGGTCTCCGGCGAGTACACGGCGGTATGCCGGGGGGTGTGAAAGCCCTCCCAGTACCGGCCCTGCACTGCCCGGGTCCAGGAGCTGAAATTCGGAACCTCGATAATCAGGCGCGTCTGCCGATGGGCGAGCCCCTGCATGCGCTGCAGTGTCTCCTGCGGGTGATAATCGTGCTCCAGGTAGTGCCACATGGTAATTACATCGAACTGCGCGGTACTTTGAAACTGGTGGAACTCGCTTACCTCAAGATCCAGCCCGGCAAACCGCCCCGGTTCCTGCCGCCAGCCCTCGTCGCTGAAATCGATTCCCTTGGAATAACAGCCGGTCTGTGAGTGCAGCCGTTCTAAAAAGGTCGGCTTTCCACAGCCCACATCCAGCACCCGGCTCTGCGGCCCCAGCCGTCCGCCCTCGCTGCCGGCGGCGGCCGTCCGCGCCAGAGCGGCCCGTTTGCGGTCGGTCTTGCGCAGATTCATGTGTACCAGGGGTGCATACTTGCCCCAGGCGGCGGGCCCGCGGAAGGGGAGATAATACCCGCTGTAGTAGGTGCCGAGATTCTCAGGACTCACCCGCGGGTTCAGCTGTATCAATCCGCAGTGCCCGCATTTCTGAAAGTCAAACTGCTCCGCGGTCGGATGCATCTGTGCCGGCCCGCGCATCCACTGCCGCAGATCCGCCGAACCACAGGCCATGCAGCTGTTAATCCAGTCAGTCATAGAGCTTCCTTTACTCATCGCTCCGGGCAAATTCCTGCGCCCGTGCGAAAAAATCTTCATCGCCGAAATTCCCCGACTTCAGTATCAGGGCATGTCTGCCGTCAGTCGATCGGACCCATGGAACTCCCGGAGACACCTGCGGACCGATCCGGAAGGCTTCAATCCCCAGGCTCTGAACCACGCGGCCGGAGGTTTCGCCGCCGGCAACAATGAAGTTCTGCACCCCCCGCTCCGCCAGCCCGGCCGCCAGCTTACCGAACAGCCCTTCAACAGCCAGTCCCGCTTCTACACCGCCGTAACGGCGACGATTTTCGCTCACCTCATCCGATGTTGTGGTGGCAAACAGCAGCGGTGCTTTGCCAGCCGCCAGCTGTTCTTCGGTCCACTGCAGGATTTCCGCCACATACGCATCCGATGCTTCCACACAGCGCTCTACCTCAATCCGCATCGAAGGCGCCTTCTTCCGGTAGGCCGTCACCTGCTTCTGTGTGGCTTCGGAACAGGAGCCCGAGAGCACCACCGTTTTTCCGGACTCCGGCCGCCCAAGACTCTTGGCCGCGGTAATAGCCGCAGCATCTTTCTGCTGCAGCTTGGCCAGAGCCATTGCCAGGCCGGAGCCTCCGGTAACCAGCGGAAAATCGCGAACAGCCTCGGCGATCACCGCCAGATGGTCATCAGCCAGGGTATCGGTAATTACATACCGGTAGCCGGCTTCCTCAGCTTGCCTGAGCTGATGGCGTACCGCCGCTTCTCCCTGGTCGATCGCTTCGGCGTACAATCCGGCCGCCCGGCCGGTAGACTGCTTTTCGAGCAGACGAACCAATTTGGAGTCGCGCATCGGGTTGAGGGGATGGCTGCGCATCCCCGACTCATGCAGCAGCTGGTCATGCACGAAAAGGTATCCCTTGTACACAGTACGGCCGTTCACCGGAAGGGCTGGACACACTACCGAGCAGCCGCTGCCCAATGTCTTTAAGATTGCATCCGCCACCGGACCAATATTTCCCCGATCAGTACTATCGAAGGTCGAACAATATTTGAAGTAAAACCGGTCGCAGCCCCGTGACTGCAGCCAGACCAGAGCCCGCAATGACTGCTCTACCGCCTCTTCCGGCGGACAGGCGCGGGTTTTCAGACTGACAACGTAGGCCTCCGCTTCCTCGCTGTACCCTGGGTCGGGCACTCCGTTTATCTGGATGGTGGGGATTCCGTATTCGACCAGGAATCCGGCCACATCGGTGGCGCCGGTAAAGTCGTCGGCAATAACACCAAGCCTCATGGGCGACTACCGTTTTCGCCTGCGCTTCCCGAAGCTTCCGACCCCCCAGCCGAGGATGAATCCCACCAGGATCATGAGAAAAAACAGCACGGCCCGCGACATCGACACGGTCCACATCAGGAAGCGAAAGTCTACCACCTGCACATTCTGCATAATAAAGATGACCGCCAGGGCCCCGAATATAATTCCTACAACAAATCTAAACATGTACTTCTCCTTTCTTACGAGTATAACAGCTTCGCACCATCAAATACAAAGCTTTTCGTGGTGAATCTGTCAGCCTCCGGGAGCAGTCCGCCGCGCGATTTTTTCCTGATTATTTTTGTCATATAATTTGATTTCGCCGTGCCGATGATATAGATTAGTTATTATGTAATGTTTACATGGCTAAGAAAGGGGGACATTATGCAAAAAAAGAGAAGGATCATCGCTTATGGCGCTGCCTTTATTTTTTTACTCAGTTTCGGTCTCGGACCGACTGCTCCGCTCCAGAGCCAGAATCAGAGCTCGATAGGTCTCAGTATCACTCCCCTGGCCTCGTATCCCACCGGAGAGTATCAGGATTTATACTCCCTGGCAGCTGGCGGAGAACTGGCTTTGCATTATTCCACCCCCGGCTTGGCACCATTTTTCGTCGAAACATCACTTTCTAACCTCTACAGCCAGACCGCTGCCCAGAAATCTTTGACCAATGTGGCCCTTTCCGGCGGCGGCGGACTCAAAATTCCGCTGGCAGCATGGCTTGATCTGTCCCTGTTTGCCCGGGGCGGATACGCCTATGGATTTATCGAAACCTTCGAGGGAGAAACGGCCACCGGAAGCGGAGCGATAGTGACCGGCGGACTGCGTACAGAAACTGCGCTTTCACCCGGTTTTAAGATTGCGGTCAATGCCGGCTACCGCTACGAGCCCGGCGTATTCGAGGGACTGCACGGCGGAATCGGCATTACCTGGGAATTCGGCAATCAGAAAGCCGGGCCAGTCCGTCTCAGGTTTCAGGGTTCTCAGATCCGCCCGGTTTTCCCGGTCTTCTACAACTACTACGATGCCAACAACCTGGGCACCGTGACCATTAAAAACGAAGAGCCCGGTGAAATAACAAATGTACGCGTTGCCTTTTTTGTCGACCAGTTCATGGAGCGGCCCAAGCTCAGTTCGGAAGTAGAGGTGTTGAAACGCGGCGAGAGCGCCGAAATTCCGCTCTACGCCCTGTTCCGCGACGACATCCTCTCGGTTGTCGAAGAGACAGCCGTTTCCGGGGAAATTCAGGTAAAGTACAGCTATCGCGGCGTCGAAAAGACCGCCGGACTCTCTAAAACCATCAGCATCATAAATCGAAATGGCATGACCTGGGATGATGACCGCAAGGCCGCCGCTTTCGTATCGGCGAAGGATCCGCTGGTTATCCAGTTGTCACGCCTTGCCGCCGGCACAGCCCGCCGGGAAGGCCTTGAAGTCATCAACGATAACTTTGTGAAAGCCCTTGCCCTGTATGAAGTACTCGGCGAATACGGACTCTCCTACGTCATTGATCCGCAAACCCCCTATGAAGAGTATTACCAGAATAAGAGCGCTATTGATTACCTGCAGTTTCCCCGCCAAACCATCCAGTACAAATCGGGAGACTGCGACGATCTCTCTATCTTGTATGCTGCGCTGCTGGAATCACTGGGAATTTCGTCAGCCTTTATAACCGTCCCCGGACACATCTATGTAGCCTTCGATCTCGGCATCAGCCCGCAGGAGGCGCTGCGCACATTCTCTAACCCGGATTCCCTGATAGTTCACCGGGAGCGGGTATGGCTGCCGGTCGAAATCACCATGGTTGGTCAATCCTTCACCGATGCCTGGGCGTACGGTGCTTCCGAATGGAGAAAATACCATCCGCAGGACAACGCGGTCTTCGTAGAAGTTTCCGAGGCGTGGGAGCTGTACCAGCCGGTCGCTTTCACCCGGCAGGAGACCTCCGGTTCCGAGATAAGCTTCCCTACCGAGGCGGCGGCAGCGAGCCGAATTATCACAAGTACCCGCGGTATCGTCGATCACGAGATAGAGCAGTGGAAGGAAAAAGTGCTGACTGGATCCAGCCGCGGCCAGCCGTCACCGGCTGCGCTCAACAAAATCGGCAGCATTTATGCGCGTTACGGCCGGTACAATGAGGCCGAGCGCCAGTTCCGCCGAATAATGGAGCAAACCAACAAGTACTTCCCTGCGTATGTAAACCTCGGAAACATCGCCTTTCTGCAGGAAAATTACAGCCGTGCCTTGGAGCTGTTTACTCAGGCATATCTGATGCAGCCGGCCCACAAGGGCGTGTTGATTTCGCTGGCGAAAGTCCATTACGAGCTCGAAAACGGAACAATCGCCGCACAGTACTACCAGCAGGCCGCCGACCAAGACGAACATCTGGCCACGCGTTTTGCCTATCTCGGTTCCGATTCGCAGTCAGCCGGCCGGGCCAGTTCCGCAGATAGAAGGAGGGATATGGTATGGACAGAAGAGAATTAAATAGAAAGGGGCAACCCACAAGGTTCGCAGCAGTTGTAGGGCGCAGCCCCCGGTTCGCACTTATAATTTTTGCCTTAGTACTGGCCGGGTGTCAGAACCCCCTCTCTGAGGTGGTGCGGGATGAGGTAAAATACGCCAAAGCCCTCTCTTTTACACTAAACGTTGAAGACGTTGCCAATGCTGAAGTATCTCCGAATGGCACGTTCGATGTAAAAGAGGGGTATCCGGAAATCATCAAAGCCTTTCCCGACAACGGATACTTTTTTGTCGAATGGGAGATCGACACTACCTCAACCGATGGCACCGTGAGTTTCAGCGACTCCACTTCAGCCAGCGTCGAGATAACTGTAAGCGGCGGTGATGCCACTATCCGCCCAGTAGTCGCCGACAGCGTCGGTTCAATCGAAATCAACAGCGGTTCCCAGTACAGCACCACTAGCACGGTTGCCCTCGATCTCTTCGCTCAAAACGGCAACACCATTACCGAGATGCGCATATCAAATTCCGGCACCTACGCCGATACCAACTGGCAGCCCTACTCCACCAGCAGCAGCTGGACTCTCACCAGCGGCACTGGTGCAAAGACGGTGTACGTGTGGTTCAAAGATGACACCGGCACCGTTTCTCCGCGCTATTCCGACAGCATAATCCTCGATGTCGACCCGCCGCAGGTCTCCGCTGTGTCTCCCTCTGACGCAGATAGTGGAGTGGATGTAGATACCAACGTACAGATCCAGTTCAACGAGCCGGTGAATGCCGCTACCTTGAACACCTCAAGCATCCGAATCCGCCGTACCTCCGGCGCCTACTTCGGCAGCACCAGTGTGAGCTACAATTCCAGTACTCGTGTGGCTACACTCGCTCTTTCCGGAAATCTCGACTATAACAACGAATCCTACACGGTGGAGGTTAGCACCGATGTGGAGGATATAGCCGGCAACCCGCTCGCCTCGAACTTCTCCAGCAGCTTCACCACCAAGTACAAACAGGCCCGTATCACCTATCTCGATTCGGTTTCCTCTACCAACCCCTACTTTCAGGATTTTGTGGTTGAAGGCAACTTTGCCTACATTATCAGTCGCAATTATAGTAGCACTAACCAATGGGGGGAACTATTCCGCTTCAATATACAAGAAAGAGATAATATCGGTTCTCCCGCTTCCCGAAATATTCGTGATACTCCTCAATCAATTATATCCGACGGTTCATATGTGTACATTGGACACAGGGATGCTCCTATCCGCAAAGTGAACATGAGTAACTTGGGTGATAGCGACGACGAAGCATCCTACACCGGAGGATTGATAACCTGGAGTGGAAACAGTCAGATAGTAAAAGTATATGGTGACAGTCTTATTGGCGTATCGCCTGGTTTGCTAGAAACCAAAGAGGAACTATCTTTAGACGAACTAAGTGAAACGGTTGATCTGATAACTTTAGGTGATAACACATATTTTGGTCAGTCAGAAGCTTTGATGAGTGGCTACTACAATACTCTCCAGTCGATCTATACAGCAGAAGTAGAGGTTCGCCAACAAGGTATAACCAGTTATGAACAACAGACATTAAACATCAACAACGATTTACATGTAGATGCCAAAATCACCTCTCTCGACGTGTACGACGGAGAATACATCGTAGTTGGTAGTGATGTCGGTACAGGGCTGGTGATCTATGATGTGACGAATCCGGATAACATGACTAAGGCCCGTGATGTAAGTGGAATATCGGGTGTAGAGGATCTCTCTATCTGGGATCAATACGCTGCAGTTGCCCAGGGTAACAATGGGTTTGGCTTTGTAGACCTCGGAACTCCTGACAACCATGTTCTGATCTCAAACCAAATTCCTAATAACGGCGGCGAAGTACATGACATATTTTTCGACGGTACTTACATATACCTACTTAAGGGCAGCAGCTGGAATACGCTCAGCCACTTCGAAATATACGAAGTCGAGATCTACTGACCATAAATTTGTCTCCATTTTTCCTCCAATCTTATGTGGCCGCCCTTCGGGGCGGCCCTTTTTTACGGATTTGCTCTGTACTCGGAAGGCGAGCTATGGTACGATAGCTGTGTATTACTTTTGCATTTCGAAGTAAAACGAAACCTATTATCCGGGAGTACACGTATGAGCTTCACTCTAAAACAGAATTATCGTTATTCGCTTTTGATTCCGACCAGTATGGGCATCAGAATTACCCCGCTGAATGGACAGCCGGTTCATTCGAGCGACATGTTTAAAATGCAGGTTACGAGTGCCGAGTCGAATGTGGGCAGTGTTTCATCCTACCTAGGTCTTCCGGTCAAAATACTAACCGCCTTCGTAAAGGGCAGCCCAATCGCCCGCAAAATCAAGGACAATCTGCGCAGCCGGCATATGGATTACGAAGGCAAGGAGGTCGATCAGGGCGGAGCCTGGGGCTATCGCCATCAAATCAACATCGCCGACAGCGGATTCGGCTCCCGGGGCCCCCGGGTGTACAACGACCGCGCCGGCGAAGTGGGCCGCAGCATCAGTATAGACGATTTCGACATCGAGAGAATTATCGGACAAGAGGGGGCCCAAATCATTCACTTCTCCGGGCTCTTCGCAGCCCTCTCGCCCGAAACCGGGCGATTTTGCCTAGAACTAGCCCGGGCGGCCAAGAAGCATGACACCCGCATTTCCTTCGATCTCAACTACCGCGCCTCCTTCTGGAAGGGCCGCGAAAAAGAGCTGCGTGAAATTTTCAGCGAAATCGCCGGAATATCCGACATCCTGGTCGGCAATGAGGAAGACTTTCAGCTCTGCCTCGGTATTCAGGGGCCGGAGGCCGGCGGCAAGGACATCGCCGCAAAAATCGACGGCTTCAAGGGCATGATCGAACGGGTAAAACAGGAGTATCCGAACGCATCGGTCTTCGCCACTACCCTGCGGCAGGTGGTCAGCACCAACCGCCACATGTGGGGCGCAATCATGTCGGCCGACGACCAGTGGCATGTCATCCAGCCGCGGGAAATCGATGTGCTCGACCGCATCGGCGGGGGCGACGGCTTTGTCGGCGGCCTGCTCTACGGCGTGTTGCGGGGCTGGGAACCGGAGAGATGGGCGCAGTTCGGCTGGGCCAGCGGTGCCCTGGCTACCACCTTCGAGACCGATTACGGCCAGCCGGCAGATGAAGAGCAGGTATGGAGCATCTGGGAAGGCAACGCCCGGGTCAAACGATAAACACACGAAAAATCCGCTCGGGGGTGCCTCGCCGGAGGAACTAAAGCCTACACTTGTTGACCCCCGGCGGGCTTCTGACCTATCATCGGCACATGAAGCCAGACCTCGAAAAGATACTACGACGACAGCCCCAGGCGGCAGTCCTGCCCTTCGACCCGGATGCGGAGGAGAGTTTTCTATTCGATTTTACCGAGGAGAATCCCGACATGCGGGGAATTGATCCGGCCGATACCGAACATTTTACCGAATATGTGTTCGGAAAACTGCGGCAGGCCGGCAGCCGGATAGGCCTGGGCGGATACCGTGAAAACCGCACCATCTACCGCCACAGCGAACTGTTCGCTGCGGGAAAAGTGCGCTCCTATCACCTGGGCCTCGACCTGTGGGTTGCAGCGGGTACGCCGGTTCTGGCGGCCTACGATGGCGAAGTGCACAGTTTTCAGGACAACCAGGGGCTGGCCGATTACGGACCGACTATTATTCTGGCCCACACAATTGAGAGGGTGAGGTTTTACACGCTGTACGGACACCTCTCCCGGGATTCCCTAAAGGGGCTGGACGCCGGTGAACAAATCTCAGCCGGGGATGAAATCGCCCGTGTGGGCAGCAGCGCGGTAAACGGCAGATGGCCGCCGCACCTCCATTTCGAAGTGATCAAGGACCTCGGCGGCAGGTCTGGCGATTTTCCGGGGGTATGCGCACCTGAAGACGCCCCGCACTACCTCGAAAACTGTCCCGATCCGAACTTGGTCCTCAAGCTGAAGGTCCTCGGCTGGGCCGAATGAAGTAACCGGTATTGCTCTGTACTGTCAGGCCGCTGACAGGGGCCACGATCTCTCCGTTCTGAACCTGCATCTCTTCCGGCAGCTCGAATCCGGGGTCAATCCGGCGATAATACTCCGGCGAATACGGCAGCAGCCTCATCTGTACAGAATCCTGACCGCTCGCGGAAATAATCCCGCTCAGGTTAAAGTCGACTTCCCCCAGGGGTGTCCGCACCACATACAGGGGAATCTCACGCCCGCTCTGGTGCCGCCGCAGGTGGGTGGCGATATTGATGACGGTAGTGGCATCCACCGGCTGCGCGGCGTTGTATCGCTTCTGGATGGGCAGTCCGGCCACATACAACTGGAAAAGCTCAATCCCGATCTGCCGGCAGTTGTAGCAGATCTTCTTCATCTCCTCGACATTGTCGTTGATGCCGGCCAGCAGCACGATGTTGTTGTACACGGTAATTCCACGGGAGAGAAACTTCGATATCACTGCACTGTGTTCCAATCTGAACTCTGAGGAGTGGATAAACTGGGCCTCTATCTCGATCCTGGTCGGGTTCACGGCTGTCAGCTTCTGCAGATCCGCCAGCCTATCAATCACCTCGTCGGTGAACAGGTGCGGCTCATAGGTGAAGGTGGTGCTGCGCAGTCGCAGCGCATTTACATGCGGGATTGAGTTTAGCGCTTCGGCAAAGCGGCTGATTTCATCCAGAAGTGTGAGAATGGAGACGTTGGCCGATAAAACCACGTCGTTCACCGCGGGCACACTGCGAATATACTCGACGGCTGCCTGAAACTCCTGTTCACTTTCGGTTGCAACTGCAATATCCACATCCACCCGGGTCAGATGCGAGCGAAACACCGAATTTATACCCGTCAGCACCACCCCCTCATCCAGGCGCCGCATTTCCACCAGCTCATCCTGAACACGCTTCAGTTTTTCCCCATCGAACTCCCGTTCGAAGGCGGGCACTCCGTCGAACTCCCCCAGAAACAGCTGCTGGTCCCCGATTTCTGCCATAAACTCGGCATCGATGGTGCCGTTTTCATTCTCCCGAACCCCGTCGAACTCGAAGTCCGCCACGAACTCGCGGTAGTAATCGGCATTGTAGGGGGTGCGAATCCAGACATTCTCCGGGTGCTCCCGGCTCTGTTCCACCGCCCAGCCGCTGGCATTCCAGTCGATTTTGCCGATGCGGGTGGCCGTACACAGGATCGGAATTGCCCGGTCGGAGAGGTGTCCGCGCAGATAACTGAAGACCTTGTGCCCCTTCGACAGGGGAGTCCAGTACACACTGTTCCCCTGGATCGGGCTGGCAGGTATGTAGATGTAGTGCAGCTCCGAGCCGGCCCCCCGCAATTCACGGTACAGCTGCGCCAGTTCCGGCCCCTCGTCGTTGCAATTGTTCAGGAAGGGGGTCTGGGTGTAGACCTGTACACCGGCAGTTACCAGTGCAGAGATGATCTCGAGACTCTGAGGAGACACCTCGTCGGGATGGATGAAGTGGGTGGCAATTTCAATCCGCATGCCGGTTTTCTGCAGCTCGCGGTTGGTGTCCCGCAGGTAATTCAGCCAGAAGGCCTCATCCTTGTAAAAAAGGTCCGGATAATAGGAGATACAGCGCGAGGCGATCCGTATGGTCTGGATATGGGGAATAGAGCGCAGCCCCTCTACCGCGCGGGTGAGGGTTTGCTTATTGAGTAGCGGCTCCCCGCCGGTCAGCACGATCTCCTTGATCCGGGGGGATGTGCGGATA
>CAZAMY010000023.1:1030-12533 GCA_964485995.1 uncultured Sediminispirochaeta sp. | reverse complement strand
CACACCCTCCGCAACCTGGGCCATAGAGGTAAAATCTTCGCGGATGAAGAACCCGCATGGCATGCGTCGCTTTCTCGAACTCTACCCGCAGGCCAAGCCGTTTATCATCGGGGGCAGCGGTATGCCGCTGGAAGAGTTCTTCCGTACCCCGCTGGCTGAGCTGCTCGGCCCTGCTAATTGAACGGATTGACGAGTTCTATGTCAGTTTTTTCGAAGTCTTTAGTGTTTCGAGTTGCCAGCTTACAATTCCCGGCACGGCAGATTGCCGCGATTTGGGCATCCGGCATCGAAATCGGCCACCCACTCTTTTCACGCCGGATCACTATATCGGCATATTCTACCGCCGCCGCCTCATCAAAAGCGAATATCCGCCCATTAAAATCATCATCGAACATTGCACGAGCTGCTTCCAACAATAGGTGCTTTCTTCTTCCTTCGCTTAGAGCGGCGATACCATAGAGAATCTCGGCCACCGTGACCGATGTTGTGCCAAGAGTGTGTGGTTCGGCGGAATCCATCCATTCCATTACCCGTGTGCTCGGATCAGGCTTCATGAGTTCTGACAGGATATTGGTGTCTACAAGTGTCATTTACTCTATCTCCGGCTTTCGTGGATCCTGTTTGCGATCGGGCTCAGGCAAGCTGATGCCGCCTGTTTCTGTGAACCGCCTGTGTATGCGGCTCCCGATTCTGCCCTCTGTTTCTGTTTTCCGAACAGCGTCTTGAAGGATAATCCGTACCTCTTCTTCCATCGAACGGTTGTGGGAGGCCGCTTGGACTCGCAGTCTCTGTTTTACCGAGTCATCGAGGTTGCGTATTGTTATGGTTGCCACGTTACACTCCTTTTGACTGCAATGCAGTCATTGCTTTCAATTTATGAAGTATCTTTTGTAGTGTCAAGTTCACTTGCCTGAAGTGATTCCTTGACAATTTGTATATGCCATACCATACTTATGGTATGGCGATTATGACAAAAAGAACCACCTTTGCATTGGACCCGAAAACAATCGAACGAATCAAACACCTGGCGGCACACTGGAAGGTCTCCCAGGCGGAAGCCGTACGCCGGGCTGTCGAGCTTACTGAACAAGACATTTTTCACAATAGAGAGAATATTCTGCTTCGCCTCAGAGATTATCACCGCGAAGGTGGTATCGCCCGGGAGAAAGCTGAAACCTACCTGAACGAGGTGTATAACGACCGGGAGAGTTGGCGAGATTGAGTTCGATTTTACTAGATACGAACTACCTAATTAAATCGCTTATTCCGGATTCGACTGAGGCTGAACAGATTGGTGCTTGGATTGAAAAGAAAATCGATCTCATCACCTCATCTATATGTTGGTATGAGTTTCTCTGTGGACCAGTCGACGCGAGTGGAATAGAGGTAATGGAAATGATTCTGCAGGGAAGAGTCATACCGTTTACCGAAGACCAGTCCAGGGAGGCTGCCAGAATGTTCAACAGAACCGGAAGACAGCGAAGTCTCAGAGTCGACTCGAGGATCGCTGCGGCAGCAATCCTCAGCAACGCAGCATTGGCGACGGATAATAACCGTGATTTTTCACTTTTCGAGGAGCTGGGCCTGACTCTGGTGTAAGGCCGACGCCACCCCGCCTACTACTACAAAATCAATCTCGTGTTTCGCAAATAATTTAAGAAGTTCTTTGTGGATCATTGAGGTGCTTTCTCTTATAGGATTTGAGAATATATTGCCGACCGTATTCCGGGTTCAGGTCGAGCATATTTCAGGATTCTTTTTCGAGGGAGTCCAATTTTTGTTCCGGGCTCTACTGTTTCAATATGCTCTGTTGTAGATCCCGGTCAAGGGAGTTTGTCCTTTTTTCCATACGCTTATTGTACGCCGCTTCTTACAGTAAGTCAAAGTATGGTAGTAGGGTAAGACGGTTGAAAATTTTATAGAAAACTTTGAGATATTTTGAAGTAAAACCGACTTGTGCTGCCTCTCTTATAGAGGGGGAGAAATGCCGATGAAGAATTACTATGACCATTCTTTTGCCGAGCTTTTCCATCATCCAAAATTTATACGCTCTCTGCTATTAGATTTTGTTGATGAACCTTGGGTTTACCTGCTCGACCTGAATACTATGAACATTGAGGAAGGTGAACACAAGAGTATGACAGGGAAAGCCTTACGAAACGACCTAATTGTTAGTTTCAGCTATGTTGACAGCAGAAATACTGATGAAGCGCCGGATTTTTCGGTTTATTTATTGATGGAGTTTCAGAGCAGCCGGGAACCAATGTCTTTAAGACTGCTAGAGTATCTTAGTAGGATTTATCAAAAGCAGTCTAAAGCTAAACTTTGTCCGATAGTACCAATAGTTGTGTATAATGGGCTCGAACCCTGGAGTGAAAATCCTGATTTTTTCTCTAAGTTCAAATTCGTTCCTAATTCATTGCAGCCATACATTCCCCTTTACCGCTACATACTCATCGATGAAGGGCGTTATGATTCGATCTTGTTGGCAAAACTAAATGGAGCCGTAGCTGCTTTCTTTCGCATTGATACAGTGAATTTAGAAAATCGCGCAGCTGCCGCGGAGACAATTATTGCTGTACTTCGGGAGATGAAAGAACAGGATCCTGAAGTATTCCTGCTCCTGTCAAAGTATATTGAAGGCCTGCACTTGTGGCGAGGAATTGAAAACAACCGTATAGAGGAGTATATTAAAAGAAGGAGGAAGCCAATGCTGGCTCAGAGATTGGAAGCCTTACGCGAAGAAGGGCGCCGCGAGGGGCATCGTGAAGGATATGGCGAAGGAACGTTGAAGGAAAAGCAATCGGTGCTGTTGCGCTTGTTCGAAAAGAAGTTCTCCTTTGCAGCCGAGGATGAGGCTGTTATTAAGGGCTGCACAAATCTCGAGAAACTGGATGCAGCTCTGGAGGCCGTCCTATTTGCCGAGAAGAAAGCGGATGTATTAGAAAAGTTGAATTAATTTATTGAAAAAAGTATGAAGCAGTGCCGCCTTCCTGACATCCTTTATTAAACCCTCGATGCCACATCGCCCGGTCGGGGGGGGATACTCGAATCAAGCTCAGAATACGGAGGTGGAAGCTGTGTGGTTTTCCAACGATGCAATAAAACTATTAGACAAAAGCGGTGTGAAAAGGGCCGCCCGGATTGCCGGCGAGCTGCCCTGCAGGAGTTGAAGGCGAAGGGCCGTGCCTGTATGCTGCTGACCAATACCCTGAAAAACACCGCCATCTACGGGAACTACGGGTTTCGGGTGATAAAAGAACTGCAGCACGATTTTGAAGGACTCTACAGCTACTTCATGCTGGTACAGCCCGAGCAGATGAAGGGATGCGGCACGGCAGCATGAATCAAAGCAAGAGCAGTGATGTTTTTTCCTGGCGACAAGATGGAACGACGGCCGGAGGTGGATATTGGGAACCACAGTTTTTCGCACCCCTATTTTTCCGAGCTTAGTTTCGAGGAGTGTACGGAGCAGATCCTCAGCACCGAGGTTATAGAGAGGCGGCATAAGCTGTTCCGCTTTCCCTACGGGGACAAGGGCGGAGAGCATAAAGACCGGCTGCAGGAGTTTCTATAAAAAAATGGATTCGAGAACCTGGCGCTGCACATCGACCATCCGTGGTATGGCGCGGAGGGGCTGGGCCGCGACCGAGATATCTACTGGACCTTCGATTACAAGGATTATAAGATCTACAGCCCGGAGCATGAGTTCGAGCTGGAGGATGTGTGGACACGGATGGCGGAAGTCCTGCAGTCGGGGATCGGCAACGAAATCCTCCTGTTTCATGACAGTGAAGTGACTGCTGAGAAATATCCCCGCTATTATGAACAGCTTCTACACAGGACCGAGTCTATGGGGCTTGTGTTTACGCAACCTTTCTACCAGTAGCCGGCGCCGCTAGTACAGGAATTATCTGTTTTTACTTTTCACTTGATCTGCGGTACAATTGGAAATCATGGAATATAAGAAAGTACGACTCGATAAACTCAACTTTACCAGTATGCCGGTGCGGCTGAGCCGCAGCGATGAGTACATGCGTCAGCTCAAGTCTTCTCTGGATGCCACCGATGGGCCGATTGATCCGATTATTGTCCGCGACCTCGGTGGTGCGGAGTATGTGGTGGTGGCCGGCGAGTCGCGGGTGCAGGCCCTGAGCGAACTGGGCTATCCGCCGGACTACCAGGTGCCCTGTTTAATCGGGGAGTTCGACGACAAGACGGCGATGGAGTACGGTCTGATAGAGAACTACGTGCGCAACCCGCTGACGCCCTACGAGGAGGCGCTGGTGATGCGCTCGCTGGTAAGCTATTACGGTCTGACCCAGCGGGAGATAGCCGCTAAGTTGGGCAAGAGCCCCCAGCACATCTCGCATGTGCTGTCGGTCTTTGAACTGATCGATGAGGTGACCGAGGCCCTGCATGAGGGACGCATTACCTTAGGGCATGCCCGAGAGCTGTATGCGCTGCGCGATTCGAAGCCGAACCAGCGGCTGATTCTGAAAGAGATTTTGCGGTGGGGACTGAGCGTAAAGGCGACCCGTACCCGTATACAGCAGCTGATCGGCGCGGGCAAAGACTGGATTATTGAACCCGGTGAGGTGTGGTTGTCCAAGCAGGCCAAGGTGAATGTGCATCCCACTGGCGACAAGTACAAGGTGGACTTTACCTTCAGCAACGTGGAAGAGCTGGAACAGGTGGTAGAGTTTCTCCGCGGCCGGCTGAAGGACCAGAAGTAAAAAAGTTGCGTCGACGCAACTTAGGAAAAACGCTATATAGAGCTGATATATGTGACACATATAGTTGACAAATGTATAAATTATGTGTATTATTTATCAGTCGAAGTAGAGGGCCTCTATGCCGATGAGTGGCAGAGATATGATGAAAAAGTATAAGGAAAATGGGTGGTATGTAGTTCGCCAACGCGGCAGCCATGTGAGAATGCAAAAGAGAGAGAGTTTTGAGACCATCCCTTTGCATAAGGAGTTGAAGAAGGGGATTCAGAGGGCCTTACTAAAGCGGCTTGAGGAGGTAGAATGAAGTACCATTTTAAAGTGCATGAAGACACCGATGGTCTGTGGGCTGAATGTATAGAGTTAAAGGGGTGTCGGAGCCAAGCTGATACCTTCGAAGAGCTGAAAAAGAATCTTTCTGAAGCTCTGAACCTCTATCTGGATGAACCGGCCGGTTCGAATATGCTGTTTCCTTTACCCGATGCCGCTTTGGATGAGAGACAAGGAACTGTGCCCATTGAAGTGGAACCCACTATTGCCTTTGCCATGTTGGTGCGGCACTATCGGATTACCCACCGCATGACACAAAAGGAGGCCCAGGAAGCGTTGGGGCTGCCAAACCGAAACAGTTATGCCCGCCTCGAGAAAAAAGGGAATCCAAGACTCGACACAATCGAGAAAGTAGTCAAAGCGTTTCCTGATTTCCCGCTGCATCAGTGCTTCAATTAGACAAAAAAGTTGCGTCGACGCAACTTAGGAAAAACGCTATATAGCATAACGACCTCTAAGGGGGGAGCGGAATAGCCCGCCCGCTGCACCCGGCTGAGTGGAGGAACGAAGCCGGAATAGTGCAGCGGCGCCCCAGACTTTACCCAGCGGCTATGGAGCGCGGGGGCACGCCCCCGAAAATGGAATGAAGTTTCATAAAATGGAATAAAAGTGTGATTGTGCCGGCGGGCGGGTTAGGATATAATGGCGGCATGCAAAACATCATACGCGCGGTTTCCAAGTACTGGAAAGATTACCTGATTATTCTTGTCGGTTGTTTGATTGCGGCCTTTAGCTTTAATCTGTTTTTGACGCCGAACCGGATTGCCCCGGGCGGGGTGGGCGGTATCGGGATTATTCTGTTTCATCTATTCCGGTTTCCGGTGGGTGTGACGATGCTGGCGCTGAATGTGCCGCTGTTTATTGCCGGGGTGCTGATTCACGGCAAGCACTTCGGGGTGAAGACGCTGGTGGCGACGGTGCTGCTGTCGGTGCTGATCGATGCGACGGTGTGGGTGCCGCTGCTGACGGAGGACCTTTTGCTGGCGGCGCTGATGGGAGGAGCGCTGCTGGGGCTGGGAATAGGATTTGTGTTTTCGCGGAATGCAACTACCGGGGGGACCGATCTGATGGCCAAGCTGCTGTCGCATCTGCTGCCCTTTGTCAGTTTGGGAAAGCTGCTGTTTATCGTGGACGTGTGTGTGGTGGTGTCGGCGGCGCTGGTGTTCAACAATATCGAGCTGGGTTTGTATGCCGGAATTTCGATCTTTGTAGGGGCACAGGTGATCGACCTGGTACTGCAGGGCGTGGACTACGCCAAACTGGCGATTATCATTAGCGACAACTCGGAGGAGATTGCCGATGCGCTGCTGGAAGGGCTGGAGCGCGGGGTGACCGGGCTGAACGGGCAGGGGATGTACACCCGCAAGTCGAAGAACGTCCTGCTGTGTATTACCCGGGCCCGGGAGATGCCCAAGCTGAAGCAGATTATCAAGGCGGCCGATCCGGAGGCCTTCGTTGTGGTGACGGACGTGCGCGAGGCGCAGGGCGAGGGCTTCAAACCCCCGGAGTAGGCGACCGGCCTGTTGGCCCGGGCTGGGGTCTGCGACGGCCCGGCGCGGCTTTGGCCGCCGGCCGGGCCCAGCCAGCCGGCGCGGCTGTCAGCCGGCTCTATCGCGAGTCGGAGACCAGCACGACCGCCGAGTGGGCTTGAACCTTGTAGTCGGTCTGGTTTTGGAGAGGTTCACTCTTGCCCATTTCGTAGATGTCCGGGGCGCTGGCGGTGTCGATTTTGCGGCGCCACTGGCGGCCGGAGAGGGGCGGGGCGATTTTGAAGTGGGCGGCCTTGGGGCCGGCGTTGAACATGAGGTAGAAGTCGTTGTCATCGCGGTCGGCCTGGGTTTCGGCCCGGCTGCCGTCGATAAGGACGGCCAGCAGGTTGCTTTTGCGGTGCCAGTTCACTTCCTTCGCTTTTTCAGAGTACCAGGTTATATCGGATAATCCGTTTTGGTCGGCGTCCTGCCCGGAGTAGAACTCCGCGCGTTGGAAGGCCGGGTGCCGCTTTCTAAACTTGATGAGCTGGCGGCAAAAACGGACCACATCCTTGTGGGTTTCGGCCAGAGTCCAGTCGAACCAGGTTATCTCGTTGTCCTGACAGTAGGCGTTGTTGTTGCCCTGCTGAGTGCGGCGCAGCTCGTCGCCGCCGAGCAGCATCGGTGTGCCGGCCGAGAGCAGCAGGGTGGTGAAGTAATTCTTGACCATCCGGTTGCGGAGTTTTTCAATTTTTGGGTTATTGGTGGGCCCCTCCTGCCCGAAGTTCATAGAGAAGTTGGCCCCGTGGCCGTCGCGGTTCTCCTCGCCGTTCATTTCATTGTGTTTTTCCACATAGCTGACCAGGTCGTTCATGGTAAACCCGTCGTGGGCGGTGATGTAGTTGATGCTGTGGAAGGGCTTGCGCCCGTCGTCCAGGTACAGGTCGGAGCTGCCGGAGATGCGGGTAGCCAGCTCGGAGATCATGCCCGGCTCGTTCAGCCAGAAGCGGCGCACGCCGTCGCGGAAGCGGTCGTTCCACTCGGCCCAGCGCCCCCCCGGGAAATTACCCACCTGGTAGGCTCCGCCGGCGTCCCAGGCTTCGGCGATTATTTTTGTGCTGCGCAGGATGGGGTCTTCGGCGATTCGCTCCAGGATTGGCGGGTTTTCGAGCAGGCGGCCGCTTCCGTCGCGGCCCAGGATCGAACCCAGGTCGAAGCGGAATCCGTCCACATGCATCTCCATAACCCAGTAGCGCAGGGCATCGAGGATGAAGCTGCGCATGATGGGGTGGTTGCAGTTCATGGTGTTGCCGCAGCCGGAGTAGTTCAGGTAGCCCCGCCGGCTTTCATCGAGCATATAATAGATGCTGTTGTCCAGGCCGCGGAAGGAGAAGGTCGGTCCCTCTTGGTTCCCCTCGGCGCTGTGGTTAAAGACGATGTCGAGGATTACCTCGATGCCGGCTTTGTGCAGCTCCCGGACCATGGTTTTGAACTCGCTGACCTGACCGCCGCGGTGGTCGGCGGCGGCGTAGAACGAGGCCGGGGCGAAAAAGCCGACGGTGCTGTAGCCCCAGTAGTTGGTCAGCCGCCGGCCGGTGATTGGCGAGGTGAGCATGTTTTCGTGCGGATTGAACTCCTGGATGGGCAGCAGCTCGAGGCTGGTGATGCCCAGTTCTTTGAACCAGGGTATGAGCTCGGTGACCCCGTTGAAGGTGCCGGGGTGGCGTACGCCCGCCGAGGAGTGGCGGGTGAGTCCGGTCAGATGGGCCTCGTATATGATGCTCTCTTTGAGCGGATAGTTCACTCGGGTGTCGCCCTGCCAGTCGAAGTAGTCGTTGACCACCACGCACTTGGGCATCAGGTCCTGCCGCCAGTCAGTCCAGGGGCGCTTCTGGGTGAGGGCTTTGGCGTAAGGGTCGAGCAGCCAGGCCTCCGGCTGAAAGCGGTGACCCTGTTCGGGGTTCTGCGGGCCGTCGACCTGGTACAGGTAGAGCTGCCCGGTTTTGAGGCCGTGAATGTGGATGTGCCAGATGTCGCCGGTGCGGTTGTGAACCGGATCCAGAGTGTGGATGGCGGCCGGGCTGCTGTCTTCGGGTGTGTCAAAGAGCAGCAGTTTTACCGAGTAGGCGTGGCGCGAGAATATGTTGAATTGTATGCCCCGGCCGGTGAGCGATGCGCCGAGGGGCAGCGGATGTCCCGGTTCGCTTTGATGTTCCTTCATGTGTGTTCTTCCTTGCCTGTAGTATACTAGTAAAACTGCGCAACATGAAGGAATTTCGGGCGGGGTGTCTCGGGTGGGGGTGCAGGCGAGGCTGTGCCGGTAGCGTGCGGTTCTATTCGGCGCTGCTCGGGTTCCAGAAGCCCTCGTGTGGCCGGCGGGCCTCCGCTTCGATGTGCGGGCCGCTGACCTCGATTTTACGCTGGCCCCGGGCGAAGACCTCGCGGCTGGGCAGCTGGAGGGTCGGATTTTCGGGGTCGTCGCCGGTCAGCTCGAACAGGGTCGCCTCGCTGAGGGCGTAGGTCATGGCCCCGATGCCGCTCCAGTAGATGGCGCCGCTGCACATAGCGCAGGGTTCGGCGCTGGTGTACAGGGTGCACTTTGCAAGGAAGTCGCGGTCGTATTGTTTGGAAGCTTGGCGTACCAGGTTGGTTTCGGCATGGCCGGTGCAGTCGCCATCGGTGCTCACGGTGTTGCCGGCGGACATGAGAACCTCGCCGTCTGGGCCCACAAGGATCGCGCCAAAGGGGTGGTTGCCGGCTTCGACAGCCTGTTCGGATACTTTAATTGCTTCCCGCAGGTACTCTGCTGTGGTCTTCATGATACGTACGCTCCTATTTTCTTTTATTATATAAAATAAATCTAATACTCAAATGTATCTAAATATGAAAAAAATGCAAGTTTTTATTGACAGCATCCGTATACAAGACTAACATCTAACTTAAAATACAACAAAGTACAACAAAACACAACTGTTAAAGTTGGGTTTAAAAACAAGGAGGACACGGATGAAACGCGTGTTAACTGGTATCATTGCTATTAGCTTGATGCTGTGTGTAGGGACCGCTGTATTTGCTGGCGGACAGCAGGAAGCGGCCCAGGACGAGACGATCAAGATCGCTCTGGTTATTCCGAGTACCATTGACGATATGGCCTGGAGCCAGTCGATGTACAAAGGCATTATGGCTGTACAACAGAAGATGGGCGAAGACAATGTGCAGGTGGATGTTAGTGAGCGCCTGTGGAACGCGGTTGACGCCGGTTCGGCTATCCGCCAGTACGCTTCACAGGGATACGATATAGTAATTGCTCATGGTGCTCAGTATCAGAGCCTGCTGGACGATATTGCCCCGGCTTTTCCCGAAGTAACTTTCGCCTATGGAACCGGCTTCAAGGCCGATCATGATAACGTGTTTGCCTACGATCCGCATGCTCAGGAAGGCGCCTACCTGCTGGGTATGGTTGCAGGTATGAAAACCCAGAGCGGTATTGTCGGAATCGTCGGCCCGGTAGAATCGGGCGATGCTATTAAATACAACAAGGGCTTCGTGCAGGGTGTTGAGGCTGTGAACAGCGATGCTGAGGTACGGATTGCCTATACCGGCGGTTTCGGCGACCTGGTTGCAGCCGGTGAGATTGCAGAGACCCACATTGGCGCCGGCGCCGATATCCTGACCGGTAGTGCCCAGCAGACCGTTGGTGCTATTCGTGTGGTAGCTGAATACGACGATGTATTCTGGCTCTCTACTGATATGGATCAGTCTTCCCTAGCACCCCAGTCGATTCTGGCTGCCCAGGTGTATGACTTTGCAGAGGTTGTACAGGAGATGATCGATAGCCGGGCCGAAGGTGTGCTGGGTGGAAGCCATATTCCGCTCTCTTTTGCCAACGGTTATCTGACACTGGTATGGAACGACGCCCTCTCTTCCGAGGTAAGCGCGGAAATGAAAGAGAAGGTCGAAGCTGCTAAACAGCAGATTATTGACGGCGAAATAGAGATTTCACTTCAGTAAATTGAACTTGCATAGATCTTGATATTGTAAGGTCCGGTGCCTCTGATGGTGCCGGACCGTTTTTGAAAAGGGAGTGGGCCATGGCGGAAATTATCGAACGGCTCGAAATGAACCATATTACCAAAAGGTTTCCCGGCGTGCTTGCACTGGATGATGTGTCTATGAACCTGCAGAAGGGGGAGGTGCTGGCGCTGCTCGGTGAGAACGGCGCGGGCAAGACTACCCTGATGAATGTGCTGTATGGACTATACCATCAGGACGAAGGCAATGTACTGCTGAACGACCGGGAAGTAGAGATTCAGGGCCCCCTGGATGCTTTGGAATATGGAATAGGAATGGTGCATCAGCACTTTATGCTGGTGCCGAACATGACGGTACTGGAAAATATAGCCCTGGGGATGTACCAGCGTTCTAAGTTCAAAATGGATTTGGAGAAGGTCCGCAGCCGGGTTTTGGAAGTTGCCGAACGTTACAATCTGACAGTGAAACCGGATGCCTATATCTGGCAGCTGAGTGTCGGCGAGCAGCAGCGGGTAGAGCTGGTAAAAGTTTTGACCTTGGGAGCTAACCTGCTGATTCTCGACGAACCTACGGCGGCCCTTACCCCGCAGCAGACCGATGCACTTATCGATCTCTTGCGGCAAATGATTCTGCAGGATACTTCGATTATTTTTATCAGTCATAAACTGAACGAGGTGAAGGCGGTCAGCGACCGGGTGGCGGTATTGCGCAACGGCAAACTGGTGTTCGAAGGCCCGACCAAGGACCATTCGGCTGAGGACCTAGCCGAGAAGATGGCCGGCCGCGAGATCAAGTACCCCAAGATTCAGAAGAAAAGTGAATACGGCGCTCCGATGCTGCAGGTGCAGGATGTGTGGGCCGAAGGCGACCAAGAGGGCACCGACTCTCTGCGCGGTTTGAGTGTGGAGATTCGGGGAGGCGAGATTGTCGGAATAGCCGGTG
>CAZAMY010000023.1:0-1020 GCA_964485995.1 uncultured Sediminispirochaeta sp. | reverse complement strand
GGGGTGTCGGGAAACGGGCAGCGGGAGCTGGCCGATGTGATCAACGGTATCCGTAAAATCAAGGACGGACGAATTCTTCTGGACGGCGAGGATATCAGCAACTACAGCCCGCTGCAGATTATCGACCGGGGGATGGGCTATATTCCGGAAGACCGGATGCACGAGGGCACTATCCCCAGTTTCAGTGTGCGTGAAAATCTGATTATGAAGGATTACCGCGACCAACCCTTGTCGAAGATGTTTTTCCTGCGCAAGGGGGAGATCGATTCGCGGTCGGAATCACTGATTGAATCGTTTAAGGTGAAGACCCCCAATATGCAGACCAGCTGTGCTTCTCTGTCGGGTGGAAATATACAGAAGGTTATTCTGGCTCGTGAGATTACCCGCAAACCGAAAGCCCTGGTAGCCGCGTATCCGATTCGCGGACTGGATATCGGCGCCTCGGAGTATGTGCACGACCAGTTGATTCAGGCCCGTGAAGAGGGCATGGCGGTAATGCTGATATCCGAAGAGCTGGATGAGTTGCTCGACCTCTGTGACCGCATTGCGGTTATATATGAAGGAACAATCCTGGATGTGCTGCCGCGCGAGGAGTGCACCAAGCAGGAGCTGGGATTACTTATGGCTGGAGTGGCACATGGAAAAGAGTAGTGCAGATAAATATAGAGAGTTCGCGGTAAGCATTATCATCGTTGTGCTGTCGCTGATGGTGGCGCTGATTCTGGGTGCCCTCCTGTTTGCGATTGCGGGAGCCAACCCCTTTCGTGCGTACGGCGTAATGCTGACCCAACCCCTGTCGGGGATGTTCGGACTGACTGAAATGATGGTACGGGCCGCGCCGCTGATGCTGGTGGGGCTCGGAATTGCGATCGCCTTCCGTTCGGGTATTCTGAACATTGGTGGTGAAGGACAGATCATGCTGGGCGTGGTCTTCGGGACTGCGGTGGGGCTGGCCCTGCCGAACGTGCCGAAACCGCTGCTGGTGCCGGTGATTTTTCTATCTGCCTTTATCGGCGGGGG
>CAZAMY010000022.1:0-12561 GCA_964485995.1 uncultured Sediminispirochaeta sp. | reverse complement strand
GTTGTCGAGCAGGTCTCTTTCCAGAGCATAACACAACTCTCCGGACTGCATCTCGCCAAACCAGGTGGACGACAGAATCTCGCTCGGAAACTGAGCAATCATATTCTCGGAGGACTCGCCTCCGGAGTATATCTGCAGCCACACCGGGATAAACACGAGCAGCTGAGTTTTGCAGCCGGGCAGGATATGACGGCTGAGCTGCGGTTTCAATACCAGCGGGCGGTCGGGCATTGCCGGCAGCACGGTAATTTCCCGTCCCGGCTGCCCGGCATACCAGTCCCACTTCACAGCACGGTCCTCACTTTTCTCGGTCTGCATCGAGTTCAGCTCGGTCCATTGTAGTGCTGCATCGCTGGCAGTCTCGCTGCGGCGGGTTCCCACCACAACCTCTCCGGCCTCCCGCTTCTGCAGCCACAATTCCAATGTACCACCCTGTACATAGTACCAGCGTTTCTCTGCGAGCTGAGTGCTCCCCCAAAAAGAGCTTTTAATTTTTTCCATTCTGCTGTAATTCCACCACTATGCGGGCACCATGCAGCACCCTCGGATTCTCAAAATACACTTTTCCATTATGCCTACGGACGATCTCCCTGACTATTGCCAGGCCGAGACCGGAACCGCCGGTGCTGCGATTACGGTCCTGATCGATCCGGTAAAACCTTTCGAATACAAACTCCCGCTCCGCTTCCTCGATTCCCGGCCCATCGTCCTCGCAGGCACACATCACCTTTCCGTTCTCCCACTTCTGCAGCTCGACCCTTACAACCTTACCGGAGGGTGAATAGTGTATTGCATTTTTGAGAATATTCGCCCACACCTGTTTCATTTTATCACGATCAACGCTTACTGCCACCGGATTATCCGGTACATCGAGTTGTAGCTCCACGGACTTCGCTTCGGCTTTGCTCTTGAAATTGAGTACAGACACCGCGATCATCTGTTTCAGATCGATCGTTTCTTGAATATAATCGGTATTTTTCGATTCTGCATTGGCCAAATCCTGCAGTTCTCGCACCAGACGTTCTAGCAGCTGGGTCTCACTATAAAGCCGTGTAACCCGTTCTCTGTCAAGCGGATACACCCCCTCCAGCATCATTTCCAGATTTCCTTGCAGTATACTCACCGGGGTCCGCAGTTCATGCGCCGAATCGGAGATCAGCTTACGTTTCCATTCATCCGCCGCCGACAGTTCGGCGGCCATACGCTGAAAACTGCGTCCCAAGGCTCCTATCTCATCACTACGTTGGCCGCTGATCGAAATTTCGTAGTGTCCGCCGGCAATCTGCTGTGCAGCGCTGTTTAACTGCTGCAGCGGCGCTGTAATATGCCGGCGCATAAGCAGCATACCTATTAAGGGCAGCAAAATCCCGACAATCAACGAGGCTATGAGAATAGAACGATATACACTGAACAGAAAGGCCCGTTGAAATGGTCCGAAAGCCGTCTCAATCATCGACCCGACGAAGAGGTAACCGATAGTTTCTTCGGCATAGGATAGTTGAACCCCCTCTTCAAGAACTCTTCTGTTCAACTCCGCCGGCGGTGTGTTTTCAAAAGTATGGGCAATCAGTGTGCCCTCGGCATCGACAAGAACTATCCTGAACAGTGGCCTGCGCTCCTGGATTCCTGGACGGGGACCCATTTGATCCATATGTCCCATCCCTCCCATCGGGCCTCTCCGCGTCTGTCCGGGCATCATGGCAAACGGATTTTCCAGGACCTCTCGTATTCCTTCCCAACTGCGGTACTGTGCATAGTAATCCTCCAGGCTGCGGGCCAGATTCCGGGCGGCCAAGATATCATTTTCACGTACCAACTCCATAAAAGCGCTGCGGGTAGTGTAACTGACAATAAGTGCGGATATAAGCGCACTCATAAGGACGGTGGTAAGGAGGATGATCCCGAGTTTATGTGCCAGTTTGAGCTTCATGCCGTCTCCGTCTCTTCGGCCAGTTTGTATCCCACTCCCCACACCGTCAGAATGTACACTGGCTTTGCCGGAGTCGGTTCCAAGGCCTTACGAATATTCTTTATATGTACATCCACTGTCCGCTCGTAGCCTTCGAATGCATATTCCTGTACACTTTCCAAAAGCTGCATTCTGGTAAAGACCTTCCCGGGGTACCGCAGCATCCTGGCCAAAATATCGAACTGCACACCTGTAAGGTTAATTGACTTTCCGTCCCGGCTTACACTGCGTTTATCCAGATCTAATCTTATTGGACCGTGAGATAGCACTGGTTCTACACTCTGCTCTGTGTGAGGCTGCTTCGGCTGGCTGCGCCGCAATACGGCCCTTATTCTGGCAGCGAGTTCCTTCATGCTGAAAGGTTTGGTAATATAGTCATCCGCCCCCAATTCGAGACCGATCAATTTATCCTGTTCAGAGGCACGGGCGGTGAGCAGGATAACCGGAATTTGCGACTCCGAACGAATTTTCCGAATTACATCCAGCCCGTCGAGGCCCGGCATCATTACATCCAATACCACCAGGTCGGGTTTGAAACTTTCGATCTCGGAAAGTGCCTTTTTACCGTCTGCAGCCGTGGCAACCTCAAAATCAACCGCGTGCAGGTAGTCACTGACCATGTCTGAAATCTTGTGCTCATCATCAACCACCAGAATCCGTTGCGTCGGTTCCACGTCAGTATCCTTTCAAGAGGCGTATATCAGTCATTAAAGAGATCGTTAAAGGCTTGTGTATGCGAGTCACCGGATTTATCCGCAGGTTTTGATCTGTTTTTGCTCGAAACCCTGAAATAGTCACAGAAGTTTGCACGATCCTTGTCCTTGACAGCTTCCGGGATGGTCTCATGACAGTCCCAGTGACTGCCTGGAGAGTAGAACTCACAATTCAGACAGATCTTCAGTTCCTTACCGCACTGTGAGCACTCACTGCGCCGGTATACCGGGCCCTCGATGTGTGTACCGCAAAAATAACAGTTACCCATTATGCAAAAACGTTTATGTTCCTTCCTCGATATTCTTCAGGCTGAGGCCGTTCACGCTCCGGCTGCTCTTCGGCTCGCCGGTCACGCTCCCAGGCTTCCTGCTCCCGCTCAATGCGCTCCTGTTCACGCATGCTTTCCTCTCGACGAGCACGTTCGGCTTCTGCTTCGCGCTCTGCCTGTCGTCGCCGCTCCATCTCAGCGGCCTGGCGCCGACGGATTTCTTCCTGCCGTTGCGCTGCTTCTGAAGATTCGATGCGTTCAACATCGCTCATCGAATCACCTCCTGCTTTAAATATACACACTAGAGGCGTCTGTCGTCCAGATTCAGAGTTCTTTCTTCTGTGCGGCCATTTTGTCCTGAAAATCGATATCTTCCGCGTCCCAGGGATAGCAAATCCACACATCATCGAGTTCCATACCGGCAAAATAATAATCAATTTCTGCCGGTATCTCTCCTCGTTTCTCTTTACGCTTGTTGTGGAGGACCGCTACCGCAATTTCGGCCGGTTCGTGCTTGAGTAGTTCGCGCAGGCAGTATTCGAGGGTAGATCGCGAGTCATCGACCTCGTCAACCAGCAGGATTTTCTTTCCCTGCAGCTTCTGTTCCACTTCGTCGATCCACTGAATTTTTTGCGGAGAATCCTTGGGTTTGTTTTCGTGGTCGTAGTAGGATATACCTACTGTGTAAATAGGCTTCTCTACGAAGGTCTTCAAAATTCTGGCTGGAATAAAGCCGCCGGTACCGATTGCAACCATTAGCTGCGGATCATACCCTGACTCATCGATCTGCGATGCCAAATTCTTCACTGTTTTATGAATATCATTGTAAGAAAAATAAAGTTTCGCTGGTTCGGCCATACTGCCCCCTTTCAAGCTTTCAAGGAGATAGTACTTTAAGCTGCTATTATAATCAACCTTCTATCGGTAAGGTAATTGTGAAGATGGTTCCCTTCCCCAGTTCCGACTCAACCCGCACTTTCCCGCTGTGATTACGGGTAACTATGTAATGTGATACTGAGAGCCCGAGTCCGGTACCTTCTCCGCGCTGTTTGGTGGTAAAGAAGGGTTGAAATACCGCATTGCTCACATCTGAAGACATTCCGCTACCGTTGTCGGCAACCGATACCAGCACCTGAGCAGCCTGCACTCTTATACGAATATCTATCCGTGCGGCGCCCTTTTCTACCTGGTGTCTGGAAAAAGATTGGGTAGCGTTTTTTATCAAATTCACCATTACCTGCTCGATTTCACCTGACTTCATGAACATCTGCGGGATATTCGGCCCTATATCAAGCTCTATTGCAATGCGGTCGATTCGGTACTCTTTCTTCAACTGATAATCGAGTTTAGCGAATTGAACAGCTCTTTGCGCCGTCTCTGCAATCGAGCCGTATTCCTTGCGGATATCACTTTTCCGGCTAAAATTGAGCATTCCACGGACAATATCGCTGGCACGGCTGCCGGCATCCTTCATATGATCGAAATATTCGGTTATCTCTCGCCGGTCCATATACTCAGCAACCTTGTCCAGCGAAAGATCTAAGTCTGCGGCGACACTCTTATTTTTAACATTCTGAGGATTGAGCCGGCGGCGGACGTTCTGCAGACTCTGCAGTACAATTCCGAGCGGATTATTCAGTTCATGAGCCATTCCCGCTGCAATACCGCCGATGGAAATCATCTTCTCCGATTGAATGACCAGCTCTTCCATATTCACTTTTTCGGTTATATCATCTATCCGTATTACCGCACCGGATTCATGTGTACTGTGATACGGATAGACTATAACATCCTTTATCTTTGTCTCTCCATGCTCCTGATAAGGTACTTTATGATACCGCAGCAGTTCATCGCGCATCAGGGCATCCCGCCACATTCCAACTTCCGTTTTAATGCTGGGAAAAAGCTCTTCTATCTGCTCTCCGATCGCCGTCTCACCTGCTATTCCCGTCATCTGCTCGGCTTCGCGGTTCCATTGATTTACACAGCCGGCGTGATCAATTGCAATCAGCGCTGAAGGCATAGAATCGATCATCCCCTGCAGCAGCTCCTGCAGCCTCAGTTTGGCACGAGCGCTCTTCTGTTCACTCTCGTACAGGTACTGCAGCTGCTGGTTTCGTTTCTGCACGGTCCGCATTCGCCACTGATAAGCGAATTCCAGCAAGAGAAACACCACAAAACCAAGCACAATATAGAAAGGCAGGGTTCTCCACCACGGGGGTATAATCTGAATCTGAACCCTGTCTTCCTGCCGACTCCAAATTCTGTCACTGTTGGTACCCTGGACACGAAAAGTGTAACGTCCCGCCGGCAAATTAGTATAAGTAGCATACCGGCGCTGACTGTCCACGGTGTTCCATTTTTCATCGAAGCCTTCCAGCTTATAGCGATACAGATTATTGTCGGGTTCGAGTAAATCAAAAGCAGAAAAAGTAATGGTAATGACCGACTCCGAATGCCTGAACTCGATTGTATCGGTATACGGAGGCGCGTACTCCAAAAGAGTGCGCTGATCGTACTCAGCACCAGTATCGATGCGCTCATTGAAAAGCAGAAAACTGGTGATATTCACCGGCGGATTGTAGGCCCGTTTTCCGATACTCTCGGGCAAGAAGTACACTACCCCGTCTGGTCCCCCGAAATAGAGGCGTCCGTCCGCAGCAGCCGCAAAGGCCTTGCCGTTGAACTCATTCCCCGGCAGGCCGTCTGCCGCTGTGTATACCTTGAACTCCATTACCTCGGGATCAAACTGAATCAATCCATAGTTGCTCCCTACCCAATAGTTTCCGCTCGTATCCGGCTGGATTCCATAGACAACGTTATTGGGCAGTCCGTCTTCTTGGGTATACGTTATGAACTCCGAGTTTTCAGGATTAAACCTCTGAATCCCGCCACCGTTAGTTGCTATCCACAGCTGGCGTTCTTCGTCCTCATACATATCGAGAATGAAATTGTTGCTGAAATTATCGTATACTGAGTATGAACCGTCCGCATGCAACCGGTGGAGTCCTGCGCCGATGGTACCGACCCACATACGTCCCCGGCTGTCTTCGAACACGGTGTAAATAAAGTCACCGTTCAGTTCATATCGCTGGATATCGCTTCGCAATGCCCCCAGGCGGAAGAGCCCCTTGTTGCGGGTTCCTATCCACAGATTCTGCTGCGAATCCTCAAAAATCTCCCATATTTGGGCGTCATTCAGTAATTCCAGTTGGGGTTTGCTGAAACGCACCCGGCGGCCGGCTTGAATACTTTTATCGAACACCCACACCCCGCGGCGGGTTCCGAACCAGAGCTCTCCCTGTGATGTTTCCACGCCGGTAAACACACTATCGGTCGGTGGACTGCGCGGATCATCAGCATCATATTTGAAACTACGTATTTCACCTGTATCTGGATTGTAATTTGTTACTCCAGTACCGTCCATGCAGAACCACATTGTCTGCTCGGAATCTTCAAAAATTTTCCAGACACTCTCTTCCAGGAGAATGTTGAAGGCCTTGCCGTTGGGAAGCACCCGGTCTACGCCGCCGGTACCGGTTCCTACATACAGCAGCCCCGACTCAGTTGCTTCTACGGCTAAAATCCGGTTCCCGCTTAAAGCTCCCGGCTCACCTCTTTTACTGCGAAAATGATATATGTTACCCGCAGCGTGCCGTATATACAGCCCGTAATCGAGGGTACCGACCCAGATAGTACCGACGGCGTCAACTCTTATACAGGTAATCTCTACAGCCGATACCTCCTGCTCATGCGGAAGCTTGACCCTACTGAGCTCACTCGCCTCTAGATTGTAGCGGTATATACCGCTTCTCGTGCCAATCCACAGAGCTCCTTCGTATTCGGTAACTGCTTTTACAGCGGTGAGAGACTCGTTTAGATTAAACTCGAGCGGACTGACCACCTGCTCGAGCAGCGCATGAGAATTATCGTAGCGCCATACTCCCTGGCGGGTACCAATCCACACCCCAGATTCTCCGGCTGAAATCGATTCGACAAAGGGTTTGTCCATGATGAGGTCAAAACTGCGCTCATTCGGGTCCCCCTTATACAGGCTGCCCTCCGAGGTGAGAATCCACAGATCGCCCTTACGGTCGAACTCCAAATCAAACACGCTGGCGGTATCCTCAGGTAAAGCGCCATTATCCGCCGTAACACTCAGATCGAAAAACCTGTCCTTTCGCGGATCGAAGTAAGCTATTCCTCCGCCCCAAGTCCCTATCCAAATATTTCCCTGCCGATCAAGTTCCAAAGCCCGCACAAAGTTGTGCGGGATGGAGTCACTCTCATCCTCTGGATCGGGTCTATACACCTTGATGGAATAACCATCCCATCGGTTGAGACCGTCCTGTGTGGCGAACCACATAAACCCTTTCTCATCCTGCAGGACATCATAAACCGAATTCTGTGACAATCCGGTTTCACGGCTGATATTCCGAAACCGCAAATTTTTCAAAGAATCGGTTTCCTGCGTTTGGCCATAGACTGCCGCTGTAGTGAGAATTAGAAATAGGTATAACCAGGCTTTTACCACACTCTGCATAGTTTGCTTACTGACTCTGTAAGACTCCCGATTGTAGAATAGTATATGAGCTGCCGTCTCTGAATTCTGCTACAATGGTAGGCGCTTTCATCAGACAGTCGAGATGAATCAGGGCTGGAGCATCGTTGTCATAGTTTGAACCGATAGCGATATGACAGGTTTCATACGCTTTTTCATCCTCGAGCATATGACCGGTTATGGTTCCGGCGGGGTTCAGTCCTATTCCGAGCTCTCCAAGACTGCGGGCGTTTTGTTTATACTCTTTACCCTTACCCGGGGCAAGCCTACCTTGCTGTTCGAACAGCAGCGCCTTTTCTTCACCAAAGTTTATGGTTTGCTGCAGCAGTTTTGCCTCTTCTCCACCGCTTATATCAGTAACAAAACCGTCTTTCACTTCAACAAAAACAGGATCATTTACAATTCGGTCGCCGTCATGAAGTGAAACACTTCCGTCAAAAACTATCACTCCCTGGGAAGTGCCCAGCTCGGGACTAATGAAGGTTTCACCTGCCGGCAAATTCCCTCCGGCACCGGCAAAACTCAAATTACCGTCGTCCTCCATCGCCTCACGACCGCGCAGTCCTATAGTAAGATCGGTTCCGCCGGGAGTGGTCACATGCACCTGCTCAGCCCGGTCGAGCACGTCCTTTACCTGTTTTACCTCTTTTAACATTCGCTCGTAATCTACCGGTACCGTACGTATAAACATGTCTTCAGTGGCCATAGGCGACCAGAAAGCCCTTAACTGCTTCGAGGCCATGAGGTAATGAAACACATGGTCGTAGTTTTTTCCCTCCACAGTATATGGCTCTGATATGGCATACCGGTCTTTCCCGAGTTTCTGTGCACTCATGGAAATAAACACATCCGGTACCGAAGCAATCGCCTGAATAACAGCATCATCAGCAAAATCGAGTTGAGTTTTTATCGGCTGTACAATTAAAATCGGTATGCCGCCGGCTGCATACACGGCATTGTGCAGTGCTGTAGCAATTCTAAAAGTTTCCTGCGGCGGGTTGGTTACAATCAACACCCGCTCGCCCGCTTTCACATTCAGTGCATGGGTAACAGCCACCCTGGCCGCTTCATACAGTCCATCAAGTTTGTCTAGTTGTATCGTATCCATAGGCTAATAGTATGGGAAGCAGTAGACGGGGTCAATCGCTAATTTTCACACTATCTAATTCTCTCTGCATCTCGGCTTGCAGAGTACGATAAATAAAGATTGAGATTCTCTGTTTGGCGTCGGTGGAAATGTACTTGTTGAATAAGACCACATACAGTGTCTGCCCCTGATCCTGCCGTTTGCCGGCTACTATCCCACTGACCATCACAATCCGGCTGCGCAGCTTCAGCTGAATTTTAGCAAGCTCGGTTTTCGCCGAAAGATCTACGTCTTTGTTGAAATAACACGCCATCCCGGCCGAACTGATATCCTTAATATGTCCCTCATACATAGATGGTCCGACCTGTACATTAAACTCGGTAACCACGTTTTTTGGACACGCGGCCCGTACAAAGCGCCGTTTACCACGGGCTTCATTGGCCATCAGGGTCTTTAGAATGATTTTGGTACTCTCCTTGAGTCCCAGCTTCAACTGGATGTATCCCCCTTGAATCATTAAATCCATAAGATATTTACGAGCGAGCTCTTTGTCTTCATTGTACGTCAGAATGCCTATTTGCACCCCTTGCGTCTTTTCGTTGTGCATGATGGTTCTGATATAATCTTCCCACTCCTTTTCCTGCAGCCGTTCATCAATGTTAATAAACAAAATAGAATTGCTATACTTTTCGAGCAGCGCCAGCAGCCTGCGGTGGTCGTTTATCAGGTAGACCTCGAATTCATTCTGTATAATATGGGTAATCAACTCTTCCTGTATCACACTGTGTGGATACAGAAAGAAAACCTTTTTACCTAGATTGTTTTCGTTTTGTTCACTCATACTACTTGTTCTGCCTTGTTACTGTACACGATTATACGAACTCGGTGTCGAAATTGAAAGAACTCACCTTTCGCTCGCCTTTCGAACTAAGGCGGTAATCGTAAAACTCGTCAAATCCTTCTAAATGTGGTAATTGTAACACTTCATAAGGAAAAATATAGGTCAAATGCTCATCTTTTGCATACTGGATATAAAAATTTCTCCCGCGGGGATCAGAAATCTCTCCTTCAGCAGCAACCCTCGCACGTGTGGCCAGTAAAAATGGTCTTCCATACCGGTACATTTCCAGCCGCAGCGGAGAGGTACGCAGCAGGCTCTCAAACCCTTCGCGATCAAGTTCAACCCAGGCCTGCACCTTCGTGACCCCCCACAATTGCAATACCTCAGCAGTGAGCGGATTTGTGACTGGCAAAGGGTATGCTGCAGTAAGGGTGAGTGTATCAATCGACTCGAACAGTTCGAGTTGATACAAATCGGTTATCCTGAAGCGCCGGATTCCGTCTGTCACGGCCTGATCAAGCTTCTTTTTTATCAGAGGCAGCACATGTTCGGGGCAAAAATGGGGCAGTTCGATTTCCCGCGTCTTTTTCGAGTAATTATAGAGGCTGTCCACCTGAATACCTCTTCCGCCTGACTTCGAAATCTGTTTTCCGGCGCAACTGACCTCGTGATCTAAACTCGAGCCAGCTGCTTCCTGCCGCGGCAGCTGCTGATCGTAGCCATGTTTCAGTGAGTGCTTGATACGATCAAGCTGCTCCGTGCGCAGACTCTCAGCATCGTTGGCAGGTACCTGCGGGCCGAGGAACTCTACAAACTCTCTGCGCAGTTTTTTGAGGAGACTGGGCGGCATAAACAGACCCTCCTGGCAGTCTACTTCAACTGCACCGACAGTGAAATCGTAATCTCCACTGGCAGAAAAAACCCTCTGAACCTCTTCAGTCGAGATTCCGTGCTTTTTTGCATCTTCCAATTCCAGCGGAGCGGTCCACTGGATATTATGAGTTCCGACAGTACTGACTGATATCGCGTTGCGCTGAATAGAAACCTTCAGATCGACACGCGGTAGGAGCTTTAACATCGGCAGAGTTTCAGGATCGGGCCAATTCTGTTTAATACTTTGGGAGACCTTGTATACCTTGGAACCCGCAGCCACCTCACGATCAAAAGGTATCTGCGCCTCTCCCTTGGCTACGCTCCTCACACGAGCTCCCCGCTGCTCGAGGCTCCTGATCGTAAAACCGGCACTCTCTTCACCGCCGGCGCTCTGGATACGAATACGATCGCCTACGTGAAGTTTTCGCTGCACATCTACAACCACCCTGCCGTTTTGAACATTCTTCACGCTTCCGATAAGCAATCCGCTTACTCCAACGTTTTCCGGCTGCAGTACCGTCTCCATATCCTCATTCGTCGCAAATCCATGTGACCATTTTCGGCCGAACGAACCGGAGAGTACCTGCTTCGCCTGACCGATCACCTGATCGTAGCGGGTTTCGTCAGCATCGAGCACCATACGATACGCCTGCACTACGCTCTGCACGTAGCTCGGCTTTTTTAACCGCCCTTCTATCTTCAAGGATGCTACTCCAATCCGTTTGAGCTCGGGTACCAGATCAAGGGTATACAAATCCTGTGTCGAGAAAAAGAATCCTGCCTTTTTACCGCCCTTACCCTCAGAGTAATACCGTCGCCGGCAGGGCTGCTTGCACCTTCCACGGTTTCCGCTCCACCCGCCTATCCATGATGAGAACAAACATTTACCGGATAGTGAGCAACACAGAGCCCCATGTACAAATACCTCGATTTCAAGAGGCGAACGTGTCACTATCTGTTCGAGTTCATCGATAGTGACCTGGCGCTCCAGGATCACCCGCTCCATTCCCATTTTTTCGGCCGCGGCTACACCGGCACTGTTGTGAATGCCCATCTGGGTCGACGCATGTATCGGCAGTGAAGGGAAATACTGTCCCAGCATCCGCGCAATTCCAAGATCCTGCACAATTACCCCGTCCGGCATCAGCTCGGTCATCCGGTACAGCTGCTCGGCAGCCTCATTCAGTTCTGGCTGCTTTAAAAGGGTATTGAATGTCAGGTAGTAGCGTTTATCGTGCTTTTTTGCATATGCCGAAAGTTTCGCCATTTCTTCAAAACTGAAATTATCGGCCATTTCGCGGGCATTATATTTGCCGAGCCCGCAGTACACCGCATCGGCGCCGCTGACATAGGCTGCCAGCGCTGTCTCCAGATTACCAGCCGGTGCCAGCAGTTCGGGTATGTTTCTAGTGTTATTCATTAACTACAGTATATTATTTTTCGAACTCTTTTTCTACGACCATAATGTCACAAACCCTGTGAGACAAAAACGCTACATGCTCACAGCGAGAATCGCTTCTGACTCACATCTCACCAATTTATTAAATAAAATTCAAAAAAAACTAAAGGTGGGTAAAGTTTTTGCCGGGGGGTGGTCGACATATAAAGATGTGGAAGGAGGCTCCGCGGAACAATTTTAAAGCCTTTTTCCCTTCTACAACAGATATCGACCGAATAATCGGCCGGTTTAGAAAAAATTGCCTTGTAAGGCAAAAAAACTAGGGCAAGGAAGCCCTACAAGATTTCAAGGAGGAAATCGTATGATTATTAATCACAACATGAGCGCAATGTTTGCGCAAAACCAACTGAAGCAGACCAACAATTCTCTCAACGGGAACATTGAAAAACTGTCTTCAGGGCTTCGAATCAACCGCGCCGGCGATGATGCATCCGGCCTGGCAGTCAGCGAAAAAATGCGGGCCCAGATTCGCGGTTTGAACCAGGCTTCCCGCAATGCCGAAAACGGCATCTCTTTCATCCAGACCACCGAAGGTTATCTGCAGGAATCTCAAGATATCATGCACAGAATGCGTGAGCTGGCAGTACAGTCCGCCAACGGTATTTATACCGATGAGGACAGAATGCAGATTCAGGTAGAGATCAGCCAGCTGGTCGATGAAATTGACCGCATCGCAAGTCATGCGCAATTCAACGGCATGAACATGCTGACCGGCCGGTTTGCCGCCGAAAACGGTGAAAATACCGTGACCGCTTCTATGTGGTTCCACATTGGAGCCAATATGGATCA
>CAZAMY010000021.1:0-12698 GCA_964485995.1 uncultured Sediminispirochaeta sp. | reverse complement strand
CTGAAAAGCGTACTGGCGGACAAACAGGAAGCCGCACTTCCGCAGTTTACCAGCTGTTCGCCCGGATGGATCAAGTTTGCCGAACACTTGTATCCCGATATTCTGCCCAACATCTCATCCTGTAAGTCACCGCAGCAGATGTTCGGGGCCATGGCCAAGACCTACTACGCCGAACAGAACAACATCGACCCCAAAGACATCGTGGTGGTTTCCGTAATGCCCTGTACCGCTAAAAAGTACGAGGCACAGCGCGAAGAGATGAACGACAGCGGTTATCAGGACGTCGACTATGTGCTGACAACCCGCGAACTCGGACGGATGATCAAGCAGGCCGGTATCGACTTCCACAAGCTGGAAGACGATCAGATGGACTCTCCTCTGGGTCTCTCCTCCGGTGCGGCAGACATCTTTGCCAACACCGGCGGTGTAATGGAAGCGGCCCTGCGAACCGCATACGAAATCGTCACCGGCCGAGCCCTGCCTGTGGACAACCTGCATGTCACTCCTATTATGGGGCTGGAAGGGGTGAAAGAGGCCGCCCTGACTATCGAGAAGCCGCTTAAAGAGTGGGCCTTTCTCGACGGGGTGGAGCTGCGTACCGCTGTAGCCCACGGGCTCGGCAACGCATCCAAGCTGATCGACCGCATTCAGGCCGGCGAAGCGGAATACCACTTCGTCGAAATTATGACCTGTCCCGGCGGATGTATCGGCGGCGGCGGACAGCCGCGCTTTACCACCTACGAGGTGCGGAACAAGCGCATTCAGGCAATCTATGCCGAGGATGAAGGGAAAAAGCTGCGTAAATCGCACGAGAACCCGGCGATTCAGGAGATCTACGAAAAGTATCTCAGCAAGCCCCTCGGCGAGCGCAGTCACCACTACCTGCATACCAAATATACCGAGCGAACTCGGGTATAAAAAAAATCGGGCCGACTGGTACTTCCAGCCGGCCCTTTTTATTCCACCTCTATTTCACTTACAGAACTATTCCTGCTTCTCCGGCTCCGGTGTTTCGGCTTCAGCCGGCGCTTCGCCCGCCTGCTCAGCCTCATCAGCTTCCGCCGGCTCAGACGAGCCTGTCTCCGGTTCGCTCTTTTCGGCTGCGGCGCCGCTGCTCTTCTTCTTCGAAGAAGAACTCTGCTTGGCCGGCTTTTTATCCGTCTCGCCGCTTTCCTGGGTCTGGACCATCCGGCGCAGCTCTATGATGCGGTTGTTGTCGGCCGATAGTTCGTCGCGTATCTGTTCGACCTCCTGTTTTTCTTCGGAGACCTTTTTCTCGAGACGGGATATATGCTCTTCCTTTTTCTTCATAGCGTCCTGCAGCTCTTCGATTTCCAGTTCCGACTGCAGCTTATTCACCTTGTCCTGATGCTGCTGTTTCTGCGATTCGAGTTCCTTGATTCTGTTCAGGACCGCCTGTTGGTTCTCATCGCCGCCCTTCTCCAGAGACGGCTGCAGCAGAAAAGCTTTTCCGATCTGCTGGTGCTGCTCGTACAGACGCTCCTGCTGCCGGCTGATTTCGCTCTCGAGCTGCTTCAATGCTTTCTCAGGCGAAGCTGCATCGGTCTGCGATTCTATCCTCTGATTGAGCTGTTCCTTCTCTTGTGCCAAGGCCTCGCGCTGCTGGACACGCTCCTCCCGGCGGTCTTCCTGCTGTTTTATATTAGAGGTAACGCTGCGCACCTGTTCATCCGGTATCTCTTCGACCGCGCCGGTTTCCAGCAGCTGCTCTCCGGCCCGGGCCAGCGCCGCAGCTCGCTTCTTCTCAAGGCGTACAATAGTGCTCTTCAGCATGGCGATTTTAGCGGTGCCTGGCAGCTTCTGGAATACGTTTTTCTCGTCTTGAGCCACAGACAAACTCTGCACCGCCCGCTCTTTTTCACTCAACTGCGCATCTAGCTCATTGATTTCTTCAAAAATTGTGTTGAATTTATCAGGCTCGAGTGATCCGGTGCGATATACCCGGTAGCCGTGTGCACCAAGCGATCCGACTAATTCACTCCGGCTTTTCTCAAAGGTTTTATCCTCTTCATCCAGCTCCTGAAGCTGCTCTTCGAGCTGACGCATTCTCTCCAGAGCACTGCGGATATCCTCACGACGGGTTTCTTTGGCCGCGATTTCTGCCTGAATCTCTTTCCCCACGGAAAACGGTGCCTTAATCCCTTCGGTCTCACATTCGTCACTCTGCAACATCAAACGCCCCAGTTCGGCGGTTTGATGCTCTATCGAAACCTCCAGCTCATCGATTGCACTTTGATGCTCATGAATATCTGACTTCCTTTTATCCATACGTTTTGCCTCCAAGACTAAATAGCGCCCCGCTCTACCACTTTGGCCATCACATAAGTGAGCAGAGATTCATCCAGCTCTACTCCAAAATCTGATACTATCTCACCGATCTGATGCCACTGTTCGCGGCTGAAAGGATCGCGGCTTTCATCGAACGACTCCAACAGGAGTTCGCTTAATTCGGGAATTGCTTCGGCCTGTCGGAGCAGCTCCTCTTCGGACGGAGTCGAAGCGAAAAACATCACTTCGAACAGCTCGTCCAGCATCTCAACCGGTACACCGGCCACACTCTGCACAAAATCCTGCTTCAGTCTATCCCTTTTTTCTTCCGTAGAAAGGGTATGACTGTGTACAGTGCTCTGCATACGCTTGTATAGACGGTCTCCAGTATCCATGAATCCTCCGCTTTAAATGTAGTATCTTATGGCCCTAATCTCAAGTACGAATTGCGAGGAGGGTCTGAATCTCACAATTTTCGGACCATTCCGCTCAGTTTTCCAGGATTGTGATCTCCACCCGGCGATTGCGCCGCATCCCTTCGGGGGTGGAGTTGTCGGCAATCGGCTCCTGAGCCCCTTTACCCTGAATGATAATCTGTTCCGGCTCGCGAATATCTCTGCCCAGCAGATAGTTCCCGACTACCCGGGCACGCTGCTGCGACAGCTGCATACGCCCTTCTTGGGTTCCCGCCAGGGCGGTGTGACCGGTGATCAAGAGGTCGCGGTCGGCGTACCGGCGCAGGATTTCGGCAATACGGTTGAGTTTTTCCTGTTCACCCGCCAGCAACTCCGTAGAATCAGGTGCAAACTGGATATTCTCCAGGTCAATTGTGACTCCCCGCTCATCCACCTTCACACGGGTATCTTTTATCCCGTCCTCTCGCAGGCGCTTCTCCACCTCTTCGGCAATCTTGTCGCGGTCCATGGGGGTCGATTCGATCACTTCCGCCCGTGCAGTTCCGGTAAACTCATACTGATCTCCGTTGGAGAGCGAAAATATCATGCTGAACTGCTCGGTGTAGGCGTGCGGCCGGCCGAGCTCCTGGTCCCAATAGATCTGCTGATCGGAAAAACCGGTTATCCTGACCGGATATATGGGAAACTGCCGGAAGTAGTTGGAGGTGCGGTGTCGTACGGTGTACTGAACCGATATCAGGTCGTACTCCTTCTCCTGGTACTCCGCCTTGCCCAGGTAGCGGTATTTGGCCCGAAAGGGGTAGCTCAGTGGGGCCGGTATGCCGTAGCCGTTGCGCAAATCGTGCACCTCCTCTCCAGGTGCTTCCCAGCTGTCGCCGACTTCGATCGGTGTATCGGGAAAGGTCGGCACATCCCGTACCACCGGCATATAGTAAGAGGGGTCGATGTCGTAGCGTCCGCGTACATCCCTCCAGAAACGGGAGAAGTAGCTGCGGTTCATTTCATAGACCGACACCTGTCCGCTCCTGGTTTCGGAGGTGGTGAACTGTCCCTCTAGAAGCCCGCTGCCATCTTCGACATCTTTGATTTCCACTGAAATCCTGTTAAGAATATCGGCCTGGTGGCTGTAGCGGCCGTTTACATAGACCTCTTCATCTACCTGCGAGAGTATCCGGTACTTGTCTCCGGCCTGATATTTGAATCTGAGCTCTTCAGACCCCGCCGGAAGAGCGCTGTGAAGCAGCAACAGGAGCGTCAGGATACCCAGTGCAGCCGTTTTTGAGATACGAAACTGCTTATGACTTATCTGCATGTGCATGTACTCCCCTTTATCGTTCATTTTTCCTTTCTTGACAAACATATAGAGTGAATATATCTTTTAATATACGAAGGTAGTGAATCATAGGATACCACTGTGTTACAATTTATCATGCGACACCATCCAAAAGAAAAAGTGGAGTCTTTGCTGTCATCAGCCGGTTTTCCAGAAGCGACCCCGCTTCAGGAAGAATATGTTCCGGCTGCTCTGCAGGGTAAAGACCTTATTGTGGAAAGTGTTTCGGGAGAAGGAAAAACAGTTGCTCAGCTGATCCCCTTCTTTTTACAGTCAAAGCCCCGAAAAAAAGGCCCGGTTTCCCTCATTTTGGTCGATACTGTCGAGGCTGCGCAGAAGTATGAACGGGAATTCTCCCGTTTTTCAGCAGCCAAGTCAAAATCGAAACAGACAGCGGTGCTCGGCAAAGAATCCCAGGCTAAACATGAACTACGGACACTCTCAAAACGTCCTGGCCTTATTGTCGGCACTACTGGGCGTATCATTGACCATATCCGCCGAAACAATCTCCGTTTGGAAAATTTAGCCTCGGTTGTGATCAACGTCCCCGAAAACGGCGAGCACCTCGAGTTTGCCCGTGATGTAGAGTTCATTATGACGAAGATTACTGGGAGAGTACAGACAGTTGTGTTCACACCTTCGCTGGAAAAGTCCGAAGAGCTTTCGTACCTGCTGAAACGCCCTTCGACCCTTTCTATGGCCGGCAGGCGTTCCAAACTGCCTACGCTGTATATTTATAAAAGTGAATCTCGCACCCCTCAACTAATCACCAGGCTGGTCTACGGAATGGAATTGCGCAGGGTTCTCATTCTAACTGTCTCACACGCAGAGAACCAGCAGCTTCAAAACGAACTAAGCCGCATAGGCCTCTCCTGCTGTCTGCATACCGCTCAGCAGAAATCTGGGGACCGGGCTGCGCCGCGCTGTGAGATTGCGGCCTGCGAGGATGCCTCCGGCATTCCTCTTTCGAGTTTTGAAGCTATTCTTTTTTACGGGTTGCCGCCGAAACAGCACCTCTTTGAAGAAATCGGCTGGGCAGCCGCCGGACACTCCCCTTCTCCCATTTTTTCTGTTTTGGTTTCAGAGGAGGAGGGCAGTACATTAGAGACATTACAGGAGATAAATCAAATGAAAACGAAGAATGAAAAGCTTCCTGAAGAGGAGGAAGTCTTAAAAGGAAAACTGAAGAGTATCATAGCCCAAATCAAGGAAGAAGAAGACCCGGATGTACTGAATAAGTATAAAAAACTTATCAAGAAGAGCGTTCCCCTGCATTTGCGAGGGTACATCGGCGCGTATTTCTTCAAAAAAGCCCTCGAGGGACAACTCGGCACGCAAGTGCAGCCTTCATCGCAAGTGCAGACCATTTTTGTGAGTATAGGGAAAAACCGGAAGGTCTTTCCGCGCGATCTGGTGCGTCTTTTCCGCCAGAGCCTCAACATCGAACAGAACGAAATCGGCAACATCAAAGTGCTCGACAACTACTCCTTTATCGATATTCCCCAGCGGGTTGCACCTAAAGCAATCGAGGTGATGGATGGAATGGAATTCCGCGGACGCAACATCACTGTGAACTTTGCCCGCAAAAAGGAGAAAAAGAACAACTCACGCGGATAAAATCAGGGGGTGCGAGAGTGTGATAAGAGGGGCGGCCGGAGGGTTTGCCCCTTTTTTTGCGCTGCTCAGATTTACACCAGCACATAGGTAAAAAAGAAAAACACCAGCAGTTCGGTAATACCGATGCCGAAGCCAAGTATGCTCAAGCCGAGCAGCTCATACTTCACCGCCCTTTTTTCGCATTCGGCTACCAGTTGAAACGGGCTCCCCGGCACGATAATAAACTCCGCCATAGGATCATTGGGACGCTGCAACTGCTCGTTGCAGAACAGATAGTACCCATTGCCGACCACTCGATCCGGCAGGGCCGGTTGTATGAAGTGGGCACTACTGGTATCGACCTCTTCCTGCAGCTGTTCAAGGCTCGGAACATGCCGCATGAGGTACCTCTCCCCGGTTTTCAGAACCGTTGACTGCCGCAGACTAGAGTTGGTTTTATCGAAATGGATAAGCGGCATACGGATAAGATCGCGCTGCGCCCGCAGCACTCGTCCCTGTTTCCAGAGCCCCCGGTAATAGTAGTAGGCCAGGACCGCCGGGGGTAGCAGCGGGACCAGCGGGACTACTGAAAGCGAAATTGCAATTAGTGCCGGCAGCAGCTGTTGCGGATAGCCCTGCAGGATATAGAAGTAGATAAAGAGCGAAAAAGAGCCCAGTACAAGCGATCCGGGGGTAAAGGGATTCCAATACTCGTTCTTCTGCCGCCCGCTCCAGGCGGCCTTGAGCAGCATATCGTGAGCATCGCCCTCGTATATGATAACCAAGAGCGGCTGGGCAGGCGAACTCCGGAAAACCCCGCGATTCTCATCCCATTCAACCATACCGCTGAGAAAGATGTTCGTATACTCCGGCAGCGAGGAGATCTTCTCCCATAATACCTTGCGGGGCGGCTGAACTGGGTACTCCCGAAAGCCGCTCTCAAACCATGAACTCTGTGAAGAGAGCACGTACACCGGGACATGCTCCAAATCGGCACATACCGACACCTTGCCGCTCGAAATCCAAATAGTATTGTCGCCCTGCATCGCCTGCAGGTGCCCGAACATGCGATACGGGCGGGCGCTCCGCTCCACACTTCGCAGTTCACGGTAGTCCAGCGGGGGGTAGGTAGCCGATTCTGTAAGCAGGCGGCGGAATCTGCGCCAGCTGCTGCGGATGTAAAAGGCTCCGATGCCGGGGATTAGCAGATAAAACAGCAGTGCCGCCAGAAGAATACCGGTGAGGTGCAGCAAAATTTGTGGTTGCAAAACCATATGTTTTACCTTACTCTGATACCTACTATGGTAGATAGAATAGTTGCCGGTCTTCTGAATACTAATACATATCTCTTTTCTCATTGGAAAAAGGGGTGCATCATAATTGATCCTGCCGGCAACGTTGATGAAATCATAACACACATCGAAATAAAAAACTTTACCCCGATGGCCATCATCTGCACTCACGGGCATTTTGATCATATTGCCGCCATTGGTCAACTACGTGATTATTACAAAGAAAAAGAGGTAGAACTACCTATTTATATCCACGAACTCGACAGTAACTATCTCGGAGATGCCGGCAAAGAACAGCACCTGCAGGATCTCTCTAATTTGGGAGCCGAGTTCCATCCGCTGTTTCACAGCTTTCTACAAAACCTGCCCGATGCGGATATACTGTTGAAAGAGGGCGATGTCATCCTCGACACCGATTTACAGGTCATTCATACGCCTGGACACACTCCCGGGGGTATCAGCATCTATTCCGAGAGTGATGCCATCCTGTTTTCCGGCGACACTCTGTTTTTCGAAGGAGTCGGGCGTACAGATCTTCCGGGCGGGGATACCGATCAGCTGCGCAGCAGTATATTCGACAAACTCTTTTCTCTGCCGGACGATACGCGAGTGTTTCCCGGACATGGTCCGTTCACTACCATAGAGCGCGAGAAAAACCATAATCCGTTTCTTTGATTGTTAGAGATGTCAGGCACTCAGACTGAATACCAGCCCCTGCATACTGCCCGCTTTTCCGTAGGTGGGCTCGAGCTGGGTGAATGAGTGGAGCGTATCGGCATTTCCCTGCAAAAAATCGCCTACATCTTGCGTATCTGTAGCGGTTTTCGAGGCTTGCAGCGAGGCAATCATCGATTCTATACGGGCTTTCTGCTCGGAATTCCCGGAAGAGGCTTTTATGCTGATTAACCGATCAATCAGGTTATCGATAGTCCTGAGCTTCGACAATGAAACCCCCCTGCCCTCCTGCGAAGGAACTCCGGTCACATGCTCGAAACGAGCATAAATGGCCTGGCTCGGCTTGACGGGAAACGCAATCCGGCTACCGCTGTAACGCGCCCGCATCAAATACGAAGGGTTTACGGTAGGTTGTGTCGATTGACTTAACACCTGCATTGTTTGACTTCCTCACTTTTATTAATCGGAAAAAGGAGGAAGTCTTTAAGAGTTTTTTAAAAAACAGGGTAAAAAAAGTTATATGTGCGGGTTTTATCTATCTGTTGCGGCGCTCGTCGCTGTTTTTACAGTCTATGCACATCAATGCATACGGAATTGCTTCCAGACGTTCTCGCTTTATCTTTTTGCCACAGCGCATACAGAGGCCGTAACGACCGTTCTTAATACGGGAAAGGGCGGAATCAATCAGCCGCATACGCTTGATATCCTGTTCGTTCAGCGCTTCCAGTGTTTTTCGGTCGATATCATCAGCAGCTATATCCGCCAAATCTTTCGGATCCAAATCATCGATTAATGATTCGAAATCTTCACTTTCAGAAATCAGCGAGTGGACAATCTCTTCCTTCATTTCATGAAGTTTTTCTTGCATTTGTGCTTCAAACTCTTTATCCATCTACCATCACCTCGCCCAGAATTGTGTCCTCTCCATGAGCATGTGAATATGACCGAAATAATGAAAAATGTCAACTAGTTGACAATCCTACTCTATTTCTCTACTATGTTTAGGAATATTAAAACGAGGAGAATCCGTGGCTAAAGAAGAGGCAATTGAAGTAGAAGGCATAGTAAGAGAATCACTCCCCAACACTATGTTCCGCGTTGAGCTGGACAATGGGCATGTAATCCTTGCTCATCTCTCAGGCAAAATGCGAAAACACTACATCCGAATCGTGCCCGGAGATAAAGTAAGAGTCGCTCTGTCACCTTACGATCTTACCCGCGGCAGGATTATCTACCGCGAGCGCTAATCCGGATTCTTGATAATTACCCAGGTTGCTCCGGAACCGCCGTTCTCACGCCGGGGCGTACCGAGTTCACCGGCAAGCGGTGATTTCTGCAGATACTCCACCACAGCTTTTGGCAGCACCGCTCCGCTTTTCGAATGGTTGCCCTTTCCATGTACAATCAGAACCTTCTGCAGACCGCGCTGAACCGCTTCGCTTAGAAACCGGTCCAGCCTGAGCAGCGACTCTTCTATGGTCAATCCATGCAGATCGAGTTCATCTTCCGGCTCCATTTTCCGCAAACGTTGACGTAGTGCCGCCGCATCATCCTCCGGTTCGGGACTGCCTTTATCATAATACTTCCAGTTTTCTTCCGTCTTCAGCCACTCTTCCAGTACCTGCCGGCTCTCCTGGCCGGACTCGCTGTGCTGCGGCTTTCGTTTGGCTTTACCCTTCTCCCATTCATCGAGAATCTGTGCAAAATCCATAGCTCACTCCTTACCCTCTCTGAGAGACTTCATTTGTAAAAACATCTGAGTATGCAGTGTAGTTACAGGAATTTTATCTACAGTTGTGTCAATCCCGGCACCGGATCGACACCCTCTTTGTAAATCCAGCCTTTTTGCCCCAGTCCGGTCTCGATAAAGTAGAACTCTCCGGTTTCCCCTTTTATCCTTACCAGCTCACCGTCCTTCAGGGTAAAGGCGTCGGAAGAATCTTCTCTCGGGATCTTTCTAATCGAAGGGGCAGCTTCGCGCTGGATTACTATCACTCCGATATTACGGTTTGCCTGGGCAATCGAGTATGAGAACCCGATTCCTACGACCACGCTGGCTACCAGCAAAAGTGCTGCGACGATGAAATACCCGTTATTCTGCCGAAAAAGATAGATTATACCCAAAAAACCGGCTGCATTTACCAGCAAGGTCAGTACCAGCAGAAACAGATCAGGATGGAATGGAAAGGGTAGATCGATTTCAGTGGTGACACCGTACTCTTGAGAGATAAAATCTAAAAAGCCCTTGTAGGTTTCATTCATCGGCTGAACGGTCAGGGCGGTGCGGGCATGCAGCACCGCCGCCCCTACATCCCCCTTCTGCAGCGCTGCCAAGGCGGCATTATAACGCAGGTCCGGGACATCCGGCCGCAGCCGGACGGCCTCTAAGTACAGGCTTGCGGCGTTTTTGTATGACTCCTGGCGGTAGGCCTCACGGGCATTCTCGATCGTCTGCATCACCGGTTCACTGTCGAACTCTGCGGCCCCGAATGAAAGCAGCAGCAGTACCGGCAGCACCAGCGCCGTCTTCCGCCGCTTCAGCAGCAGAAACAGCAGCAAGAGCAGGGGACCCGGCAGCAGCCAGGCATACGAATCTAACTGAATGAAACGCGTGGATATCTCCGCCCGCTGCATCGATTCCAGCTCTACCGGGGTAAAAGCAAACTCGCCCTCGCCTTCGGCAGTGTCCGTAGCGGTACTCCCGGAAACAACCTCCACCGAAAATGAAGGGGATCTGGTAGCATAGACACGGCCCGTCTCCGGCTGTACTGCGTTCAAAGCAGCCACTGATATGCGCTTCTGCCCAGGCTCTTCGGCTGCCAGGGTATACACGTATTCACGGCTGCCCTGGTAGCCCTGCTGGGTAGGAGCGTAGTCGGAGGACTCCTCCGCCTGAAGCTGTGCAAAGCCATCGAGTTGGAGCTCGGGGAACTGCAGATAGTTGAGGTTACCGGTTCCCTCCACTTTCACGCTCAACTGTACCTGTTCGCCCTGGCGCAGCTCCTGCTTCTCCAGCCGGGCTGTGAGCAGGAAGTTCCCGACGGCCCCGCTCTCCTGCACACTCTCGGGAAGCGGCCGCACCTGGATAGCAGGCCGGTCTGAAACCGCCTGTCCGTCTTGATAGTTTACCCAAGCCTGCGGGAGCACAACCTGACCGGGGGTGGAGGGGGTAAACATGTAACCGGCAATCGGGATTTCGTAGAGAGTCTGACCGCCGCGCTCGATGCGGTTGATACTGCCGACCCCCTCGGCAGCTTCGAAGAAGCCCTCCGAGGGGGAACCGACGCGCACATCCTCGAACATGCGGATTTCCGGCTGCTCGAGGGCGTTGACCACACTAACAATATTCTGTCCGACATAAGCGGAAGTATCGGTGAGCGACCATTCCAGCTCCAGCGGAATAACCAGCTGACGGTTGCGGTACACCCCGACCTCGAGCAGCTGCGGCTCGGTTTGGTATACCCGATCGATTCCGGAAATGCGGTAGGGGCCGATTTCGTACCGGCCGGTTCCGGAGCAGCGGTACAAGTAGGTTATTTCGGTGCGCGGTATTCTCTCGCCGCCGGGCCCCTCGATAAATACCGGGCGTATATACGGGCCGCGCAGGAGAAGGATGTCACTGCTCAGATCGGGCTCATCTACAACCACCATCGATGAGTCCTCTATCGGCACCTGAATAGTCACCCCGAAGCGGTCGTTGCGGCCGACCGGATTCGGACTCACCTCCAGCGTTACGGCATTCTCGCTCTGAGCGGAAAGTCCTGCGGCTGCGAAACAAAGAAATAATATGTACAGCACAATTTTCTTGCTCATATTGTCTACCAATTTTTTCCTGTTCCCGAGGGTTCAGTCTCATAATCCGGGCTGAGCAGCGTCGGGGAGCTGCGTTTTACATATTCCAAAATACGGCTGCCGTCTTCGCTCACCGATTCACTCTGCTGAGAATCGTCCTGAGTTTGACGGGCACTCTGCTGCTCTTCGGAGAGATTCAGTTTGCGCAGACAGAACTCGAGGTTTGCTTTGGCCTCGACGTCGTCCGGGTTCAGGCGCAGGGCTTTACGGAAATCACTGTAGGCACTCTGGTAGTTCCCCATTTCATAGTGCAGAACCCCCCGGTTAAAGGCTATCCGAAACAGCAGCTCGGAGTCCTGACTCTCAGAGACCGAGTTCTGCCACTCCTCCAGGGCGGCCTGGGATTCACCTAGCGAATGATATACATTTCCGAGGTTATACAGCAGTCGATCGGAGTACTCCGATTGATCCACTTTCTGAATATACAGGAAGTTGGCTTGCTTGTACTCACCGCGTGAAAAGGCGTAGTTGCCCTCGATCACCTTCAGATAGCCTCCTATCTGTGAGCAAGAGCTCAAGCTCAGCAGCATGAGTACAGCACCTGTAATTAATAAGTTCCGCGCCATGGAATCACCCTAACTAAAAATGAAATCAGCAGTGCTGCGATGGCTATCAGCAGAAACGGCTTGTATTTCTCTTGTTCGATGAGGCGGATATTCTCCCCCTCCTCCTGCAACGAAAGACATTCGAACAGCTCCGACAGCGAACCGATGGCATCCATTTGACAGTAAGCCCCCTCGCTGCCCTCCGCTATTTTACGCAGCGGAACCGGGTTAAGCCGGCTCACCACAAAATCCCCGCTCTCATTGCGCAGGAAGCGTTCCTCGTCCAGGGGTATCCTCCCGCCCTGTTCAGTGCCGACACCGATCACGTCGACTGTAATATCCCTGTCTGCGGCGGCTTCCAGTAATGCAGTGCTGTTGCCGCTGTGCGCCTCGCCATCGGTAATCAGCACCACGATTCGGCGGCGCTCCTCTCCGCTGGGAAAGGCGTCAAAGGCCGTTCGCAGCCCAGCTTCGATGCTGGTACTGCTCGAGGTGAACAACGAGGGTGAAATGGTGTCAATGGCCTTATTGAGGCCTTCCAAATCCTCAGTTACCGGCACATACACATACCCCTCGCCTTTAAAGAGAACCAGCCCGTAGCGGGCCGAGTTGACGCGTCCGATAATACTGTTCATCAGGGTAACGGAGCGCTCGAGGCGGCTCGGCTGGATATCCCGGCTGAGCATACTGCGGGAGATAT
>CAZAMY010000020.1:0-12724 GCA_964485995.1 uncultured Sediminispirochaeta sp. | reverse complement strand
GCGGCCGGAACGGATGCGTGAACTGGCCCTGGTGCAATCAACCTGCACACGACTCGGAATTCCCCTTTACATCAAGTTCTTCCCGCCGGGCTACCTGATGCAGCACGACCTGCACCAGCTGGGAACCGAAGCCGTGGCGCGGGAGTTCCGCTACCGATATCTGCACAAAGTGAGAACGGTCGGGCTTGCCCGCCGAATTGTCCTCGGCCATACTATGGATGATCAAGTGGAAACTGTACTGATGCGCTGTTTTCAAGGCTCCGGGCCGGAGGGCCTGCAGGGAATCGCCGAGAGCGACGAGAATCTATGGCGGCCGCTCCTGGAAATTGGTAAAGCGCAGCTGCTGGAGTATCTCCGTGAAAACCGGCTCGACTACAGCCTGGATACGAGCAATACCGATGCCGCCTTTACCCGCAACTACATACGACATACCCTTCTGCCGCAGATTCGCACAGCCTTTCCGGGAGTACAGACATCTCTCCTGCATCTATCCGATAAAATGCAGTCCATCGAGATGGTTCTGGAGGAGAAAGAGAGGGAGATTCCGGAAATAGAAGCCGAAAACGGCACAGCCGAGTACGAGTGGGCCCGGTTTGTGAGTCTTCCGCTCTACATCCGCGTACGCATGCTGTACAGGCTCTATAACCGGTGGTATCCGGAATCTCTGCAGCGGTTGCCCTACCGATTCGTAAGGCAACTCTGCTCCTGCTCTATTTCGAGCTCCCATGGCTGCTGCGGACAGGGCTACGGAATCCGAATGGAAAAACGCGGCCCGTCACTTTTTTGGGAACGGGCAGTTGTCCCAAACAGAAAAAACAGTTATCTTATTGTAGTACAAGCGGGTAGTGTACGTTTTGGGAACATATGGAGCCTGCGTTTCAGCTCCAGAGAGCTCGATTCTGCGCCGCCTTTCTCCTGCAAGACAATGGAGTTTACCGCAAAAGAGCCCTGCGTCATTCGGACGAGGCGTGAAGGGGACGTAATCCACCTAAATGGCGGGAGAAAGAAATTGAAAGAGGCTCTACGGGAGATCGGAGTAGAGCAGGAAGAACGCACGGAGATCGCGATTTTGGAAGACCGGCGCGGTATCTTGGCTTTGATTCCTCTCCACTCTCCTGAAAAGACCCGGTGGAGCCGGTTTGCAAAGAGTATAAATGAAGCTGATGCTCAATATGAAATAATGGAGTTAAAGAGTGAGCGGAGATAATCGGAATAGTAACAAGAACAACCAGAATACGCCTAAATTTGATTTCGGGCGAAATCGCTTTGCGCTCTTTTTTCTGGTAACACTGATATTCATGTTCGTTTTAATGTTTATGTTCAGCGGCAGCGGACCAACTAATGAAATCCCATATTCTATGTTTCTAAGCTATGTGGAGAACAATCAGATCCAATCCGTTGAAATTCTGGATAATACTGAGATACAGGGAACCCTGATGAGCCAGGGCGGAGGGCCTACACCCTTCCAGACAACAATTCCCTACTATCACGATGAGCTGCTGATGCTCTTACGGGAGCACAACGTTCAGATTACCGGTGGCTCGAAGGGAATCTCTCCGGGCAGAGTCATTTTAGAGTTGATTCCCTGGATACTGTTCTTGGTATTTTTCTGGTTCATGTTTCGTCAGGTGCAGGGCAGCGGCAGCAAAGCCTTTTCTTTCGGCAAGAGCCGGGCCAAAGAATATCTCGAAGAAACCGAAAAAATCAGATTCACCGATGTCGCCGGTCAGCACGAGGCCAAGTACGAGCTGCAGGAGGTCGTGGATTTTCTGAAGAATCCCGGCAAATTTACCAGTATCGGCGCTAAGATACCGAAGGGCGTTCTGCTGGTTGGTATGCCTGGAACCGGAAAAACCCTGCTGGCAAAAGCGGTTGCCGGTGAGGCGGGGGTATCCTTCTTCCATATGTCCGGATCGGATTTTGTAGAGATGTTCGTAGGTGTCGGGGCCAGCCGTGTCCGTGACCTCTTCGAGCAGGGCCGGAAAAGCGCCCCCTGTATTCTGTTCATCGATGAGCTGGATGCGGTCGGTCGAACCCGCGGTGCGGGCTACGGCGGGGGGCACGATGAACGTGAACAGACCCTTAACCAGATGCTGGTGGAGATGGACGGCTTCGATACTCAGGAGGGAGTTATTATCCTGGCGGCAACCAACCGGCCGGATGTACTGGACCCCGCCCTGCTGCGGCCGGGCCGTTTCGACCGGCAGGTGGTCGTGGATATGCCGGATGTGCAGGAGCGTGAGGCTATCCTCAAAATTCACTGCGGAAAAATCCATCTTGAAGATGATGTCGATATGAACAAAATCGCCAGAGCTACCCCGGGTACCTCCGGAGCAGATTTGGCCAACTTGGTAAACGAGGCGGCTCTGTTTGCCGCCCGGGAAAACAAAACCCAGGTGAGAATGCAGCACTTCGAAGAGGCGCGGGACAAGATCCTGTTGGGAATAGCCCGCAAGTCGCGGGTGATTACCCCTGAGGACAAACGGGCCACTGCGTTTCACGAAGCCGGGCACGCCCTGCTGCACTACTATCTCAAGCATGCCGACCCGCTGCACAAGGTAACAGTGATTCCCCACGGGCAGGCCCTGGGACTGGCACTGAGTCTGCCGGAAAAGGATGCCTATTCGCGCAACCGCAGCTGGCTTACCGATCGCATAAAGATTGCCATGGGCGGGTATGTAGCCGAAGAGCTGATATATAAGGAAACTACTACCGGAACGAAGAACGATATCGAACAGGCCACTACTATTGCTAGGCGGATGGTAACCGAATGGGGTATGAGCAGTAAACTCGGCTTCTTTGCGCTGGGGCAAGAGGACGAACCGATTTTTATCGGCAAAGAGATTGCCCAGCACAAAGACTATTCAGAGCATACCGCTCAGACCGTGGACGCAGAGGTAAAACGGATTCTCGACGAGTGTCTGCAGGAAACCCGTGCTATACTTACAGAACATATGGACCAGCTGACCGCACTGGCCGAGGCGCTCGTTCAAAAGGAAACCATGGAGGACTCGGAAATTCGAGAGCTGCTTGGTATGCCGGCACGTACTTCGGTTACACAGTTGCGCAGCGAAACGCACGGTCCTGAACAAGTAACGGAACCTGTCGAGACCGGAGAGGGGGAGACACTTGAAACGGATCAGCATACAGACCCGCCTGATGCAGGCGGGGCACCCGCAGACGAAAATACGTAAAACCGTCCGGGAGAGCCTCAGACCCGGTATAACTGCTGCTCGAATCGGGGGCATTGTACTCCTGTTATTCATAACAAGCCTTGCGGCTGCGGCTCCGTTAGCCGGTCAGGCAGTGTACAGTTCACTGCCGAATAAGGATCTTTCCCTTCAGTACACCCGCCTGGCGCGTCAGAGTGCAGAGGCGGGGAATTTTGAACTCAGTACCTCGTTTACAGACACGGCGCTGGTGTTCTGGGAACACAACCCGGATGCCCTGTATGTCGATGCGCAGGCAATGCAGCGGGAAGGTAACTACGACCGGGCAATCGAGCTTCTAAAAGCTGCATTGAGTAGCACCGATTTTCAGGTTTACTCCAAACCAGAAATACTGACCGAATACCTCGATTTACTGGTGCGCTTCGATCGTGGGCAAGAGGCTTTAGTGCTGCTGCAGAATCTGCCAGTTGGCACTCAGCGGCAGCAGCAATTTTTACAGTTGGCCTGCCGGGCACTCCGAACGGAGGCGCGGCCAGAGCAGCTGTTGAAGTCGGTTCGAACCGGTATCGAGCTGTATCCTTCGGATCCTTTCTTTCAGCAGCAGCTGATAAGTCTTGACAGTACCTATCAGCGGCGAGTTCGCGAAGAAATTGTACGGGGCACAGATCCTGAATACTACGGTCAGGCAGCGTATCAGGCACTAATCCGGACCAGCAGTCGTCCGGCGGACCTGGCCAGACTGTTGGATATGTATACCTCCCGCTGGGGAGCGGATCTCTTCTCCCGGGTACAGTCTTTTCGACTCAACAATCAGCTGACTCTGCAGGAACTGGAGCTGCTGTTCGCAGACGTACAAGAGTTGAGCGAAGCGGAGCTGGAGATGCTGCAGAGGATAGCGGCTGTGTTCGATGCCGAATCTGATGTAAAGGCGTCTTTCAAAGCATTCAACGGTACCGTAACCCGTGATCCTGACAATGACGGCGAGGCTGAAATCCGTGAAAGCTATGCTGAAGGCAGAGTACAACGGGTAGAGGAAAACCGTGACGGCGATGCGGAATTCGAACGGGTAGTACAGTTCGAGAACGGAGTTCCGGTGTGGTTCGAGATTCAGCTTGAAGACAATAACTCAATGAAAATATACTACCAGAGCTATCCTGAGGTGGCGCGGGCGGAGAATGCACTGGGAAGCTCCCTCATTCGAATGAAGCTGGTGCCCTACAGTATTCGCTATCAGCTGCCCGAGTGGGGCCGCTATGCCCCGCCGGCCGCGGTGCCTCTCCCGCAACTCGATTCCGTGCCCCCTGTCAGCACCCTCTTGGCTCATTCGGCTGAAATAGAGGCCGCAGAACGGGATGTTGCCTATGGATTTTCCCGTGAAAAGGGTCGGATTGAGACTGTCCGTGATTCGAAAACTGAAATACAGGCGGACATGCTGCAGGGAACATTGACTGAACGGCGCCGTGATTCGAACGGGGATGGATATTATGAGATCAGGGAATACTATCGAGACGGAACTCTCGTGCGGATTAGCTACGACGGCAATAAAAACGGAACTCCTGAATATGTTGAGGAGTACGAAGGTACCCCGGTACGTCTGTGGGATACCGACGAGGATGGTATCATCGAATACCGGATGCAACTAGACTGAACATGAAAAAGCGGAGACAGTATGATGCAGCGTATAGGGCTCCTTATCGGGGCCATTGTAATAATTTTTTCCGGCTGTGCCGGCGCACCTGAAAGGCGTCCGGTCAGGCCGCTCTACGAAATAAACATCGATAGAATCCAGCAGGCTCGCGAATCCGGCAACATTGTGAGAGCCATGCAGGACTTGTTCCTGCTTCAGTCTCGCGTGGACGCCGGTGTAGACACTGAAAAAGCTTCTGAGCTGCAGAGAGTCCGTGAGGGTGTGCAAAGCGGATTAGAACAGGAGTTTCAGAGCGCTGTCAGGCAGAATGAATACGACACCGCATTGCGATTGTACATATCTGCGAAACAGGCCGGCTGGAGCGATCTTTTAGACAGCGATTACGCAAGCCTCAAACGCAGTCAAGTTATGTATCTGCTCCAGAATGAAAACCCTGTGCGGGCCCTTGCCCTGGCCCGGCAGCTGGATGATTTCTCTGTTTTTAGCGGGGAGAATCTGCAGGTGATGCTTAGCTACGCCATCCAGGAGGAGAAGTACACCACCGCCGGTATGATCATTCGCGAGCTCCAGGATCGTGACCTTACACCCGACCGCCAGTTGCCGGAAGAGTCGGCCGACCGGTTTACTCAGGAGCAGCTGATACGGGGTACTGTGACAATTTGGGTAAACCGCGGCATGCGCATAGAAGAGGGGGTCGGACTGCCCGACCGGGTAATCGGCAGCGGTTTCTACGTAGATCGCCGGGGATATATTATTACCAACTACCATGTTATTAGAAGTCAGGTGGATCCGAAGTACGAAGGGTACTCCCGCCTGTTTATCCGCCCCTCCAAAAATCCGGAGGCCAAGATTCCGGCCAAAGTGATCGGCTACGACAGTGTATTCGATATCGCACTGCTGAAGGTGGAAAAAGAGCCGGAGAACGTGCTTTCATTCAGTCCGGAGAAAGAGCAGAAACCGGGTGAACGGATCTACGCCATCGGTTCACCGGCGGGACTCGAAAACACCATCACTTCCGGAATCGTCTCCGCTACCGACCGCCGGTTTCTGCAAATGGGAAATGTGGTGCAGGTCGATGTGCCGATTAACCAGGGAAACAGCGGAGGACCGCTGCTGGATGGAAATGGAAATCTAATCGGAGTGGTGTTTGCCGGCATAGAGCAGTTCGAGGGAATCAATTTTGCCATCCCGGTACGCTGGGTTATGCATATTTTCCCACAGCTGTACAGCGAAGGGCAGGTGCAGCATCCCTTCCTGGGGGTGTCTCTGTACAAAACCGATGAAGGGCTGGAGGTAACCTATGTGCTTCCGGGCAGCCCTGCCGATCGGGCTGGAATTCAAGCCGGTGATGTGCTGGAAGAGTTGGCCGGCATCCCGCTGGAGACTCTGACCGAAGCACACGATGCCATTCTTCAGTATGCACCTGAAACACTGGTGGCGCTAAAGTGGAGGCGAGATGAGGCGGAGGAAACCGGGCTCGTTGCTCTGAATACTCGGCCCGAGATTCCACTGAAAACGGCAATCGAGTACGACCGGCCAGAGGAGCTGTTTGCAGCTGCGTTTGGGATGCAGGTGGAGAAAATACAAGACAATATCCTGGGTACCCGCTATCTGGTGAAGAAGGTGTATCGCGGCAGTATAGCCGACGAGACCGGCCTTAGCGTAAACGACCCGTTTTCGCTGCAGCAGTGGAAGTATCTGGAAGAACAAAATGTAGTACTTGCCCAAATCAGAATAAAGAAGCGCAAGGCGGGCTTTCTGGAAACCGGAGTTCAGCTGGGCGCATATGTAGAAACAAATTATTTCTTATAGTAAGCTGAGGATTCTAGTGCGTCTGACAGCCCGTAGCCGTCAGGAGGAGTCATGGTGTCGGAGGATACCGAAAATAAACCGGTCATATTAGTAGTCGAAGATGAACAAATAGTGGCGCTCGATCTCACACGCACTCTGGAATCTCTGGGGTATGTGGTGCTTCCCCACGTCGACAGCGGCGAAGAGGCACTGGATGTGATTAGCCGCAACAGTCTCGACCTCATTCTTCTTGATATCAGGCTGAAGGGAGAGATGGACGGCATAGAGACTGCCAGGCATATCCGCCGCCGGTTCAGCACTCCGTTTATCTTTCTGTCTACCTTCTCCGACGAGGAGACCCTGTCACGGGCTAAGCGGACCGAGCCCTACGGTTATATTACCAAGAGCTCCCACCAAAACGACCTGCATTCAATGATCGAAATGGCCCTGTACCGGCATCAGATGGAGCTGCAGGCCCGCAAGAATGAAGAGATCCTATCGATTACTTTGAAAAGCATCAGCGATGCGGTTATAGGGGCAACCCTCGACGGTACTATCATCAGTTGGAACAAAGGGGCGGAGCAGATATTCGGATATACCGAAAATGAGGTCCGCGGGAAGAACCTGTTGATACTCACGCCCCCCTTTTATCCGAATGAGCTGCCGGATATCCTAGACAAAATTCGGGATGATATCGAGGTTGAGCACTATGAGACGGTGCGCCAGAAAAAAACCGGAGAGATCATCAATATTTCTTTGAAAATTAACCCCATACGGGGACTGATGAATGAAGTTACCGGAGTATCACTAATTGCCCGCGACATAACCGCCAAAAAGCAGCTCGAACGGGAGATCCTCGAGATATCGGAAAAAGAGCGCCGCAGAATTGGAAAGGACCTTCATGACAGTTTGGGGCAGAACCTTACCGGCATATCACTGCAGCTGAAACTGTTGGAGAACATGCTGCAGGAATCGAACTGCCCGGATGAGGTCGAGTCAGCGCGCCGGATTCAGGAGATGGTAAACCAGTCTATCCAGCAGACCCGCAGTTTGGCTAAAAATCTGCTTACGGTAACTTTGCAGAACCAGGGGCTTTCGGTGGCTCTGAAGGAGCTGGCGCTGCAGATCGAGAACCTCTACAATTGCCGAATCGAATGCACGACCGAACTGATCAATGACATTACCGATGAAACCCTGGCTACACAACTCTACCACATTGCCCAGGAAGCAATTACCAACGCGAAACGGCACGGCGATGCCGATGAGGTAGAGATTTTGCTGAAAGAGGAAGACTCTGAATATTTACTGCAGATTCGCGATGACGGAAACGGGATAGAGCGGCACAAATCCCAGGGGCTCGGATTGAGAATCATGGAGTTCCGGTCGAATATTATAAATGGACGCCTCTCGATCATTGACAATGAAGATAAAGGCACCACCGTTGTTTGCCGTGTACCGAAAATTCACTCGAAGGGAAGGTGATGGAGAAACGCATTGTTATTATTGACGATCATCCGATTGTCCGCAAAGGCTTCGCACAGCTCATTAACCGTGAGCCTGACCTTGCGGTAGTGGGCGAGGCGGAGGATCACTGGTCGGCCCAGGAGATTATTGAAGAAACCGCCCCAGATTTAGCGCTGGTCGATTTAACGCTGAAAGAGAGTGACGGGCTCGAGTTGATCAAGATTATCAATGTGCAATACCCCGAAGTAAAAACAATGGTCATTTCGCTGCACGATGAACGGGTGTACGCCGAGCGTGCCCTGCGGGCCGGTGCAAAGGGGTATATTATGAAAAGCGAGGCAACTGAAAATGTCATGACTGCTATTCGTTTGGTGCTGAAAGGCTCGATCTACCTCAGCGCCGACATGCATGAGCGCATGCTCTCTCAGTTTGCCGGAAAACCGCATAAGGATACCTCGCCGGTCGATGTGCTGAGCGACCGGGAGTTCGAGGTCTTCCGCCTCATCGGTGACGGCTTAGAAACCCGGGAGATAGCCAAGCGGCTTACCTTGAGTGTAAAAACTATTGAAACTTATAAGTCCCATTTAAAAACTAAGCTCGAACTGCATACTTCCACCGAATTGATTCAGCGGGCGGTGGAATGGAATTTGCTGCATCGTTAGTCCAATGAACGGAGATATGTAATGGCATCAGTGCGGATACTGCTGGTCGAAGACGAAAGCATCGTAGCAATGGATATGGAGCGCAGGCTGACGGCTCTCGGCTATCAGGTTGTCGAACATGTGCTCACCGGTGAGGATGCCGTTGCAAAGGCCGAAGAGGAACGGCCGGACCTCATCCTGATGGATATCCACCTGAAGGGCGAGATGGACGGTATTGAAGCAGCTGAACGCATTAAGAGCAGCCTCGGTACTCCGATTATCTATATTACCGCATACTCGGATGAAACCACCCTCTCGCGGGCGAAGGTAACCGAACCCTTCGGATATATTCTGAAACCATTTCAGGAGCGTGAGATATACTCGACGATTGAAATGGCCCTTTATAAATATAAAATCGAGCAGGAGTTGAAATCGGCCAAGATTCGAGCAGAGGAGGGCAGTCGTGCAAAGAGTGAATTCCTGGCAAATGTGAGTCATGAGCTGAGAACTCCTCTCAACAGTATTCTCGGTATGACTCAGTTGGCCAGAAAATCTGATGACTATGAAACCCAGCAGGAGTACTTACAGATTGTCGAGGATTCCGGCCGCAGCTTGTTGAATTTGATAGATTCACTGCTCGATTTCTCCCGGATGGAAGCCGGCCGGGTGGCATTGTCAAAAAATGATTTTTACATAGACGAGGTCGTCGAAAACGCGGTCAACAAACTCTGGACCCAAATTCAGGAGAAAGAGCTGTGCATATATATCGATGTCGACGAGGAGAGCCGCTTTCACCTGCATGGCGACGAGCACAAGTTGGGTCAAATTTTCCTCAACCTTTTGAGCAATGCAGTCAAGTTTACCGACAAGGGCTGGGTTTATCTGCGTGTGACTACGGAGGATGATGTAAAAGCCGGCCAAGTGACGCTCCAGGTACGGGTGACCGACACCGGCTGCGGAATTCCGGAGAGCGAACGGAAACACGTGTTCGAAGCCTTTCACCAGGTGGACAGCACCTCGACCCGTCAGTACAACGGGGCCGGACTGGGGCTCTCGATCGTGAGCGACCTGGTTCGCTTGATGGACGGGTCTATCGATTTCTCATCGAAGGTGGGGCATGGAACCGAGTTCAATTTCACGGTCAGACTGGAATCTGCACAACAGCCGAAATCGCGTGAAATAGATGCTGTGAGCTTTGAGGACCAGCCTGGGCTGTGTTACATCAGTCCCGATCCAGTCTTAGCGGATATAAGGCAGCGGCAGTTTCACGTCTGGAAGTTGAACGTTGTCAGCAGCAGCGGCGAAGGGGTTTTTGCGCCTGAGCCGGGCAGCATCTTCATTGTGGAAGGTTCGCCGAACGAGTGCGCACGCATCGGTAAGCGCCTCTCCCGTGAGCACCTACCGCCGCAGAGGCAGCTGTTTTTGGTGCGGGGGGTCCGTAACTCATACCGCGAGCAGGAGCAGAGTACCTACCTGTATTGTCCGGTCTACCGCCGGCTTCTCATTTCACGTTTACAGGTGATATTGAACAAAAAACCCGGCACACCGGAGTCTGCGGAATTGCCCGATACAATCGACCTGAAAGAGATTTTATCCGCGGCCTATGAAAATATTGAAAGCGAACTGGATGAGCTGCTGTCCGATTTGCTCGAGTTTAGGCAGATCAGTTTCAATAGTGAAAAATTCGATGAGCTCGAGAACCGTGCGCAGCACCTGCGTGAGCTCACTCGCCAGACCGGACAGGATGACGCCGCGGCCCTCCTTTTCAAACTGGTAATGGCTGCCCGGACCCGCGATGAATCAAAGGTAAAGAAAATATTATCCGATTTGAAAAACATTCATTAGCAGTATACAATGGGTTTAGAGGTAATAATTAATGCGGATTCTGATAGTGGAAGACGATGTTGCCGGACGCTTTGTACTGCAGAAATTTCTCGAACCCCTGGGAGAGATCCGAATTGCCAAGGATGGAGAAGCTGCAGTAGAAGAGTACAGAACGGCAGTGGAGAGTGATCAGCCGTTTGACCTCGTCTTTCTGGATATAATGCTGCCGAAAATCGACGGGCAGGATGCCCTCAAGGAGATTCGTACAATCGAAAAAGAAAATGGAATCAAACCGGTCGAAGCCTCCAAGGTGATTATGACAACCGCCTTGAGTGATCCGAATAATGTGCTGAGTGCCTTCAACGAGGGACACGCAGATTCATACTTAGTAAAACCGATTGAATATGCAAAACTGATTCAGGAGCTAAAAAAAATAGGAATTGCGGTGGACTGAAACATGTCGCAGTTAAAAGTACAAATAGTAGAAGATGAAGGTGTCGTTGCTCTCGATATCCGCCGGCATTTGGAGTCCTTCGGCTACCACGTAACCGGCTCGTATGCCTCGGGTGAAGAGGCGATTGCCAATTTCGAAGAGGAATCTCCCGATCTGGTATTGATGGACATTCGCCTGCAGGGGCAGATGGATGGAATCGAGGCGGCACAGATAGTCCGCGAGCAGTTTCGGGTTCCGGTTATCATTCTTACCGCCTATGCCGACGAAAAAACAATTGAACGGGCCAAGTTCATCGAACCATTCGGCTACATCATCAAGCCGTTTGAAGAGCGGGAACTGCGAACCAATATCGAAATGGCGCTTTTCCGCCACAAACTGGAAACCAGGCTGCAGGAGAGTGAAGAGCGTTATCGGCGCTTTTTTCAGGAGGATCTGTCCGCAGATTTCGTGGCCGACGCTCAGGGTGTTCTGCTGGCCTGCAACCGCTCCTTTGTAGAGTATTTCGGCTTTACCAGTCCGGAGGAGGTCGAAGGAACCCGGCTGGATGAGCGTTTTCCCGACGAGTCCCACGCTGCCGATTTCTGGCGGCAGCTCAGGCAGAACAAACGTCTGGTGCTGCACGAGCTGGACCTCTTGCGGGCCGACGGAACCAAACTGAATCTGCTGGCCAATGTGGTTGCCGATACGGACGATGAGGGGCGGATAAGCGAAGTGAAGGGATATCTGATAGATATCAGCAAGCGAAAAAACCTCGAGCAGCAGCTGCGGCAAGCCCAGAAACTGGAGGCTATCGGACGACTGGCCGGGGGAGTGGCCCACGATTTCAACAATATTCTCACCGTGATCCTGGGCTACAGCACCATTGTGCAGGAGAAGCTTCAGAAGAATGACACTGGAATAGAAAACGAAGTGTCCGGTATCCAGGATGCGGCGAAAAGGGCTTCGACTCTCACCCGTCAGCTCCTGGCCTTCAGCCGGCGACAGATACTCAAACCGAAGCAAATTCACCTGAACGAACTGATAAAAAACCTCGAAAAAATGATGCGCCGACTCGTGAGCGAAGAGATCGGGATGTACCTGGATTTGAGTGCCGACCCGGATACAGTCTGGGTCGATCCCGGACAGATAGAGCAGGTTATTATGAACCTGATAGTGAATGCCCGTGATGCCATGCCCGCCGGCGGGAGAATAAGTATTCGAACCTTGAACTACAAGGTCACCTCTCCCGAACCATCTCCGATGGGCGAAATTCCACCGGGAGAGTACGTCTGTGCTGCCGTACGCGATACGGGGGTGGGCATCGAACCGAATCTGCTCAGAATGATTTTCGAGCCCTTCTTTACCACCAAATCGGAGGAGAAGGGTACCGGACTCGGTTTGTCTACTGTATACGGGATAATAAAGCAGAGCAGCGGCTTTCTGCAAATCGATACCGAACCTGAAAAGGGGTCTACTTTCTGGATTCTCCTGCCCGTATCGAATAATAAGAGTGAAGCGCCGAAGAGCAGCCGTGGAGTAGAGCAAAGCTATACCGGGACTGAGAAAATCCTGGTGGTAGAGGATGAAGAGAGTCTGCGAAATCTAGTCGAACGTATCTTGAAAATGTACGGCTATACCGTAGTTATGGCGGATGGACCCGAAAAGGCCCTGAAGCTGCTGGAGGCCAATGAAAACCAGTTTGACCTGCTGGTAACCGACCTGCGCATGCCCGAGATGAATGGGTTCGAGTTAT
>CAZAMY010000019.1:0-12976 GCA_964485995.1 uncultured Sediminispirochaeta sp. | reverse complement strand
TCGAACGCTGGGCTTTGAAAGCTTTCCGCTGATGATGCCACAAAACAGCCTTCATCTCCGTGGGACAGTGCCACCACTGTGTTTCCATAGGTACGCTGCAGAGTTTCTGCCATCTCGAGCGGGTCATCGGTATCGGCGAGCTGCCGTGCGCCGCCTATACAGGGTATAAAGTAGTCCGACAGACCAATCATTTCATCCAGCTCTGCCCGGGAACAGAGCTGCAGCTCATCGATTAGGTCTTTGGACGGTATATCGAGATCAAAGCAGACCTTCACCCCGTTTTTTCGGGCAATTTCAGCAGCTTTTATGGAGGGTTTCAAACTCATTTCGGATCCCTCTAAATGCAGCACCTTGGCAGAAGCAATATAATCCGACTTAGCGCTTATATATTCCGAGTCTATTGTAGCCAGTATGTTGGGAAAAAGGGTGATAGTCCGTTCGCCGCTTTTATCTACGACAATCCACGTCCAGGGCGAATTTGCATTCTTGACCACTTCGCAGGCAGACAGATCGATGCCGTCCTCCCGGCAGTACGCCTGCAGCATTTCACCGAACCGGTCATCACCAATCTTTCCGATAAAACCTGTTTTCAAGCCTAGCCTGGCCAGTCCGGTCAGGGTATTGCCCATCACACCCCCCGGGTACAGCTCATACTTCGCGGGCGGGCACACAACTTTGGCATCGGCTGTAGGAATTCGATACAGCTGAATAACCTGATCAATCGCATTTACTCCGAAACCTATTACATCAAACATAGCTCCAGTATAGCCGTTGATGCGGCAATCATCAAAGGAATTTCAGCAGCCAGGTCCGATGTATCTTTGTGTTTCTGTAATAGTCAGAAGGAATAGTATTCTGTGTTATCTCCCGTATCTCAAACAGTTCGGAAAGCGCCGGATCGATTTCAAACCGGCGATAGTTATTTGAAAATAGTATTTCACCGGTCTTATTGAGATGTTCAGCCGCTTTTGTAAGCAGTGACAGGTGATCCCTTTGAATGTCAAAGACATTTTTATCACTTTTACGATTCGAAAAAGTAGGGGGATCTATAAAAATAAGGTCATATGTCTCGAAGTCATTTTCTAAAAACTGCAGGGCATCCCTGCGTATGAAGAGATGTGAATCACCGGTGAGCCGGTTCAAACCGAAGTTTTTCTTTCCCCACTCGAGATAGGTTGAACTTGTATCAACCGATACCGTCTTTACAGCACCACCATCGGCAGCATATACACTTGCTGTGCAGGTGTAGGCAAACAGGTTCAAAAACTTTACCCCGGCAGCTTTTTCACGAATAAGGTCGCGGGTAATACGATGGTCCAGAAAGAGTCCGGTGTCCAGATAGTCAGTGAAATTGACAAAGAATTTCAATCCGCCTTCCTTCACTATGAAGAACTCTTTCTCGTCGGATACCTTGGAGTACTGGGCCTTCCCTTTCTGCCGTCTACGCTGTTTCAGGTAGATCTGCTGCGGTTCTATATTCAAACTGCTTCCAACCGCCGAAGTCAACTCTCTCAGGCGGTTTTCGGCAGTCTCCGGCTCTATTTCCGAAGGAGGCGCGTATTCCTGAACTACTGCATATGTGTCCTCGTACACATCTACTGCCGCAGCATACTGCGGAATATCGGCATCGTAGACCCGGTAACAGCTTACCCCATTCTTTTTCAGGTAGTTTTTTAGCTTTCGTCGGTTTTTTAAGATTCGATTCGCCACCATGTTCACCCCGGTGGTCTGGTCCTCATCCTTGTCAGCCGCATCCGCTGCTGGCCGCACACCTGCGGTCTGCTGGCCTGGTTTCCCTCCGTTCACCTCCGGCTGAGAAAACTCGTTTCCGGCATCCAGGGAAATTTTGACCATAATGATCTTCAGATTTCCGTTGTACAGCGTATTGATCTTATCGGCTCGAAGTCCGATGTATTTGGCCGCGGCTTTGTCGGGAGCCAGCACAACCGCCTGGTAATCGGGAAATTCCGCTTTCAGCCACTGACCGAACTGTGAATACAGTTGTGCAATTGCCTCCCGGTTCTCCAGACGTACACCGTAGGGAGGATTAGTGGCGATCAAACCCGGAGACACATCCTCTCCCTTCGAAAAGCTTGCTGCATCCATATGTTCAAACGGCTGGGCTCGTAGTTGAATTAGGTCTGAAAAACCAGCCCGTGCTATGTTCTCTGAGGCAGCATCGATAACTTTTTGACTTTTATCGGAGGCATACAGGCGGGGCATGTGCCGTAATCCCTCGCTGCGCCTCTTTTCTGCCTCAGCCCGCAAGGATGCCCAGGCGTGCGCATCGTGGCCGCTCCAGTACTCAAATCCGAAGCTCTGTCGATAGAGGCCGGGGGCAATATCAGCGGCCATCATAGCAGCCTCAATCGGTAGCGTACCTGATCCGCACATCGGGTCGATAAAACAGCCTCCCCGGGCGGCAATCTGCCCCCATTCAGCCTTAATCAACATACCGGCAGCGCTGGTTTCACGTAAAGGAGCGCGGGTCCCGCTTAACCGGTATCCGCGCTTGTGCAGGCTCTCTCCCGACAGATCCAAGTATAAAACTGCGGTATGCTTTTCAGTGTGCAGGTGAAACCTTATGGAGGGCTGTTCGGTGTCCACGCTGGGACGGGCACCACTTTTCTTGCGAAATGAATCGACAATGGCATCCTTCACTTTTAATGCGGCATAGTTTGCATTTCTTATTCTAGATTTAGAAACGTTTGCATCAACAGCAAAGGTCGTGTTCAGAGTGAACAGCTGGTGCCATTCGAGCTCGCTGGCTCCGGTATAAATATCATCCTCATTGCCAAACTCGAATTTATGCAGCTGCAGGAAAACTCTCGAGCCGACCCGTGACCATAAGCAGACAGAGTAGGCGAGCCGGACATCCCCGCGCGCATAGCATCCGGCCACAGTCTGCTTAACATCCGAAGCGCCCAGGCTTTTCAACTCTTCGAGCAGCAGCGGCTCGAGGTACCGTGTGCAGGTGACAAAGAGTGGATACATACTTTTACCGCTCAATCCGTTATCACCTCGACATGCGGCGGCAGGCTGAAAATAACATCCTTCCGCTCTACAATGATTCTGCTCTTTTCAAACAGGGCAGGGTCTGTTTTTATGCTCTGGATAAGCTCCTGGGTGGGATTGATTGCTACCGGCCGGCCGACCTTCCTCAGCATAGACAAATCGCCGTTGGTATCGCCATATGCGTAACTCTGCTCGAGGTCGATCTGATAATCGCGCTGCAGCTGCCGAATCGCTCCGTCCTTACTCTCGGAATCCCACATCGGAACCACCTCGCCTGTAAAATGCCCCTCCTCATCCAGCAGATATTCTGCACCGCGGTACGCATCAACACCATACTTTTCCGCCATTTTGGAGACAAGAAAATTGGGGCTGCCGGATATAAAAAACACTTTATGACGGTTTTCCTGGTGCCATTTAATACGGTCACGGGTAAATTTGTACACTATATCGCCGTTCAACCTGATTACCTGATTGCTGATAAACTCCAGGTCGCTCTTTTTACGGCCTTTCAAAGCGTCGATATAAATATCTATCAGTTCGAGCATGTAGTCTTCATAATGCCGCACCCGTTTCCGCCACTCCTTATAGGTGTATTTGACATTAGAGTGCCATAGGCGCGGATCAATTACCTCGTATTTCACCAGCTTTTTGAAATGCTCGATCATCAATGAATTGCGATACAGAGTCCCGTCTATGTCGAAAAACGCGCCGGTATTCACTTATTACCTCACCATTTGTTATTAAATTGGAAGTAGTATTTCATAGTTTGTAGTGAGAATCAACGGTGGTATGTACATACACAAACTCATTCAGCAGCATTGCTGTGGCACCCCAAATTCTGCCATGTCGGCTATCGTAGTAGGGAGCAATGAGCTCACCTCTGCTCGATACGAAAACTCCTTCCTGTGGTGGCTGCAACAGCTCAGAAAGGGGAGTGTGGAGTATTTCATCGACCTCTGTCGGCTGCGGCCTGAGTTCCGGCAGCTCATGTGTGCAGGCTACCACCGGTGTAACTGCGTAATTACTAACGGGGATAAACAATGGGGAGAGAACCCCGAGGATTTTAACCTGCTGCGGATGAATATCGATCTCCTCCTGTGCCTCCCGCAGTGCTGTTTCTACCGGGTAGGATTCGTTGCCCTCGTGAGCACCCCCCGGCAAAGCGATTTGTCCGGAGTGGTGATCGCCGCTAATGGTACGTCGAATCAAGGGGATATATATGTCTCTACCGCTCTGATACAAGATAATCAGTACCGCTGCCCGCCGTGAGTTCTCGGGCACACTGCGGTAGTTCGCATCTATACGATCTCTGGGGGCCAGCTCCATGTGGACCGTCAGACCAGGCAGATGCTTAGATTTCAGGAAGTCCTGCAGTGTATGACAGTAGGTTTCAAAATCCATGTGTGTGAACATTATAGTGAAAGAAAGGCTTCTCAACAAGCGGATCAGTGATGCTGCAGGGGGAACTGCAGAGACGTGCAGACAAGAGTGGCCCGCCTTAACGGCGGGCCCTGCTAAACTTTATTACATATAAAGGTGTTGTATACACAAATCGATGTATGTGTTTACTCTTCTTCAGGCCAGGCCTCGTCGATGTTCTTCAGGACTGTATCCAGGTCATCGCCGCTGACCCAGTTGGTCATCTGCTTCCCGAATGCGCCGGCGCCTACCTGGCCGGGCATCATATCGGAGCCGTCGAATCGGAAGGTATCTGCGTTGTGCAGTATTTCAGCGTACTTGCGGTTCGCTTCGGTGGGATACCACTCGAGTTTCGCATCCTTATGCGGTGCAACTACACCACCGGACTGAACCCATTCCTTAATTGAAGCACCGGTAGCCAGAAAGCGCATAACCGCACGCACTTCCGGTTTGTCGGTAAATGCGCCCATGATATCACCAGCACCGAGTACCGGCTTGCCTTCTTCTTCATCGATCGGCGGCAGGTAGAAGAAATCGATATCTTCACCAACAGTTGCATTTTCGGGAAAGAAATCAGTGATAAAGCTGGCCTGTCGATGCAGCCAGGCTTTCGGCGGCTGGACAAACAGTGGTTCCGGCGCGTCGCCAAACGGAACGGTCAGAATGCTGTTGGTTCCGCCGAGAACCAGGTCTTTATCAAACCATATGTCAGCCATGATATTGCAGGCCCGCTTTACCTCTTGCGAGTTGAAGGGCAGTTCACCAGTGACCCAGGCATCGTATTTTTCCGGAGTCACCGTGCGCAGCATAATATCCTCCAGCCAGTCGGTAGCGACCCAGCCGGTAGCACCGGAACTCTCGATCCCGATGGACCAGGGGGTGTTTCCATCCTCTGCCATCTGGCGGGAGAGCGCCATCATTTCGTCCCAGGTTTTCGGCACTTCATATCCGGCCTCTTCGAACTCTTGCTTCGGGTACCACACCAGGCTCTTCACGTTAGCCCGGTACCATACGCCGGCCATCATATCGTTGATGGTGGCAATATCGATCCAGCTCTGGTCATAGTGCTCTTTCAGGTATCCATCTTCGAACCATCCGCTTATATCCTGGACCCTATCGCGGGAAACGAAATCCTGCAAAAGACCCGGCTGAGGGAATGCGGCTATGTCCGGCGGATCTCCGCCTTCAACCCGCACTGTAATAAGCGATTCGAAATCTGAGGATCCTTCATAGGCAATCTCGATTCCGGTAGCCTCTTCGAATTTCACCATACTCTCATCAAAAAGGTTTGAACCAGGTTCTACAAACGCCCCAAAAATGTTAACTTTAGTGCCGGACAAGTCTTGACCATTTGTCCAGGGGTTGTCGGTGTAGTCTTTAGCGGCAACCCCACTTTCTTCTTCCTTCTGCTCCTCTGATTTCTCCGCATCCTGACCGCAGGCTGTTACGAACAGCAGCGAAGCAGCCACAGCAAGCACCAATAAGAGTTGAAAAACTCTTTTCGGAACACTTTTTGTCAGCAACATAATGTTACTCCTCCTGTTTAATAAAACTATTATTTATTTGAATTCCTTAGGACCCTGAATATACAGGCTTCATAAGGTCTCAAATGCAATTTCCTGGCTTTTACAGTTGATCGGCCGTAGTTTGTGTACACACTCTCTACATCAGCAAATTCAGCTTCCATTGCCAAGCGGGTTTGAACATCGTGGGCTGCCATATTCGCATACACCAGGTATTCATCCTCCCGGTACGTCTTTTTGAAGGCAAGCACATCATCATGCTCGGTTGTTATTTGCTGAAAACTGCCCTGAATGAGGGCCGGCGTCTTTTTTCTCAGGGCTATTAGTGTGCGGTACTCCGCGAACACCGACCTATCACTCGCACGATCCTTTTCTACATTCACTTGCCGGTATCTCCGGCCAAGTGGTATCCAGGGCTCCTTTTTAGAAAACCCCCCGTACTCCTCACTGTTCCACTGCATAGGGCTTCTGGCATTGTCACGACTCATGTACCTGATAGTCTGCATAAGTTGTTCGGAGGGTTTGCCTTGCTCACGCCCAATCTCAAAGAAATTGATCGTATCAACATCTCTGTATTCTTCAATCGCGGAGTAATCGGCGTTCGGCATACCAATCTCCTCACCGTAATAGATAAACGGGGTCCCGGTGAGACTCATCAGAATGGTCGCCAGCATTGATGCCGATTCGAAGTGAAAATTCTCGGTGTTTCCAAAGCGGCTAACCGGGCGGGGCTGATCGTGATTGGCAAAGAAATTGGCCGGCCAGGCTTTACCTTCCAGCCCCGTCTGCCAGAGGGTCAAACGATCAGAGAACTCCGCAGCCGTCCACGGGCGAACATCCCATTTTCCGCCGGGACCATGATCAATTTCCATCAATTCCATCTGAAATACCGCATCGAGCTCTCCGCGGTCATAACCGGTCAGCTTCAACACATCTTCGAACTTTGCACCAGGACATTCACCTACCGCGAACCGGTTTTTATCACCCAGCACCTCTTGACGCATTTCCTTTAAGTAGGAGTGCAGCTGGGGGCCATTCACAAAATAGGGGGTGCCTCTTACCGCCAGCGGATCGAGTTCACGGGTGTCATTCGGCAAACGGGTATCCTTGCTGATCATATTGATCACATCCATTCGAAACCCGTCTATGCCCCGAGAAAACCACCACTCCATTATTCGATACACTTCATCCCTTACTTTGGGGTCGGACCAATTCAAATCAGCCTGCTGCTCATCGAACAAATGCAGATAGTACTGGCCGCGGCTCGAATCGTATTTCCAGGCAGAACCGCCGAAAAAAGAGTTCCAGTTATTTGGAGGATTTACCCCATCTCCATCGCGCCAAATATAAAAATTGCCGTAAGGTCCGGCTGGTTCCTTACGCGAGGACTGGAACCAGGGGTGTTCGGTGCTGGTGTGGTTCACCACCAGATCCATTATTACTTTGATACCCTGTGCATGACACTCATCGAGCAGTTCTGTGAACTCATCCAAGCTGCCGTAATCGGGATGAATGTTGCGATAATCGCTGATGTCATACCCGTAATCCCTGTTCGGGCTCGGATAGACCGGATTCAGCCATATTCCATCGACTCCCAGCTCTTTTAGATAGGGAATCTTTTCCAGTATTCCCTGAATGTCCCCGATTCCATCTCCATTAGAGTCATTAAAACTGCGCGGGTAAATTTGATAAAAAACTGCTTCTTTCCACCACTGAGTGCTACTCTCCATGAGAACCTCTTCTATGCTCATTATAATTTGTGCCAATGTCCGGCGCCGTATCGCGAATAACCAGGTAGGGCTGCACAAAACTCTGCAGCAGCTTACCCTTGTCACGGCCTTCTAAAAGTTCAACCAAGCGGGTACAGGCATTACGGACTATCTCCTTATGGGGTTGATGCACCGTTGTCAGTTTTGGGGATATAAGACTGCTCATTCTGATATCGTCATATCCGACCAGCAGAACATCCTCCGGAATTTTGATACCGCGTGCGGCCAATGCCTCGATAATTCCGAATGCAGTTATATCGGCCTGAACAAAAATACCGTCGATCTGATCGAACTGCTGCAGGTAGTGCTGAACAAGCTTTTCGCCTGCACTGTAGGTGGCCTCACAGCTGTACACCAGCTGTTCATGGACCGGGAGGTCGGCCTCGGCATGGGCCCGGCGGTAACCGGCGGTACGTTCTCTGAACTGGCGTTCAGTTTCTGTAACACAGAGAATTTTTTTACAGCCATGGCGAATAAGGTGATTTGTAGCCAAATATCCGCCGTATTCGTGATCGGTATATACATAATTGACATCACGCTCTTCAAACCCGAATGGTAAAAAATGGAGCAGCACGAACGGAATCTGCGATTTCTCTATTGCGCTGTAATCAGCCGGCTCGAACTCGGGCTGAATCAAGAGCATACCGTCAATTTTCTTCTGAAGTATTAGTCTGCGTATATTGCTTTCGCCGTTGGAGTGATTCTTTGTAAAGGTCACAATCGGGTCGAGACCGGCCTCTTCAAGGATTTCACGAATATTCCGCAGCAGCATGCCTGCATAGTAAAAGTTGTCCTCATTATCCAGTGATTCGGGATAAATAACGCCGATAGTGCTGTTGCGGCTGGTTGCCAAACTGCGGGCACTCATATTCACCTCAAAGTCGTACGCCTGTGCAATTGCCTTGATACGATCTCGTGTGGCTTGAGAAATTGAGGGGTGATCGTTCAAACTTCTTGATACTGTCGAGAGACTCGTACCGGCGATACGAGCTATGTCCTTCATAGTTATCCCGCTGATAGTTTTACTCCTCAACGTTTTAACAAGCGATTGCAGTCTCTATTTAATTATATTAACAACAAATATAGCTTTTTACGCAACCGCTTGCATATACCTATGATAAACCCGTTTCAGAGTAACGTCAAGTTTTAGGTTGTAGTTCTCTAGAAATTTTTACATGCAGAAAAGACTTCCACCTGAGTAAGAGCTTTGATATGATGGGTTGTGGAGCATCGTGAATGGTACCGTCTTGACAATACCGCCAACCTCTATCCTTCCGTTATCAACCGGAAAAACACAACACTGTTTCGTATCAGTGTACACCTCAAGCAGGCGGTACATGCAGACAGGCTCAATCGCAGTTTGCAAAAGGTGGTTCCCCGGTTTCCGTATTATCAGGTTCATGTTCGGCGCGGCGCGTTCTGGTATACCCTAGAAGAGAATCCGCGCATACCGAATGCGGTAATCGACAGTAAGAGCCCCTGTCGCTACATGCCCATTAAGCAGAGAGGTGTTTTTCCTTTTAGAGTTCGAGCCTTCGATCGTACCCTGGCAATTGAAATCAGTCATGCGCTCACCGACGGAACTGGAGCTCTCGGCTTTATGAAGTCGCTCTTAGCAGCCTACCGACTAATAGACTTACCCTCTTCTTCGGCTGAATATCAAGAGTTGTGTCGAGAGTTTCAAGCTGACCCCGATATCCTTGTGTTCGACCAAGAAGCGTGGCCTGAAGAGTTTGAGGATGCATTTCTTACTCACTATGACCCGAATATCCCGGTACCGGATCAGGAGAAAAAGGTATTTCACCTTCCCGGTAGAAAACTGCCGGTAGGCCGTTACCGTATTATTACCGGCGATATGCCGGTGCAGGAACTGAAGTCACTGGCGAAATCATATGGGGCGAGTCTGACCGAGTTCTTAGTGGCGGTATATTTTCACAGTTTGCAGCATATACAGGAAATTGTGATGTCCCACAAGGTTCGCGGCCGCTGGGACCCGTTATCGGTAATGGTCCCGGTAAATCTCAGACCGATTCTTCACAGCAGCAGCATGCGAAATTTCTTTCTCACACTTAATCCCCTGCTGGACACCCGGCTTGGCCACTACGAGCTCGATGAAATCGCCCAGAAGGTGCATCACTTTATGCGAACCCAGCTGGATCATCGCCATTTGAAGCAACAGATTAGCCGCAATGTAAAGGGAGCACTGCATCCGCTTTTGAGAATCTCGCCGCTTTGGATGAAAAATATCGGTCTGAAAATGATATATCGTGATTTTGGGGAGAACCGCTTTTCAGGCAGTCTCTCAAATCTGGGCAGCGTGAAGTTTTCTCCGGCTTTGGATGAAATAATCGAAGCAGTCGAGTTCATTCCACCGCCCAGCTCGGCGCTGGGCGTTAAATGCGGGGCACTGAGTCATCGCGGCCGACTGCGTCTGACATTCGGCAGCTTACTGGAGGAGACTGCCCTAGAACGACTGTTTTTTACCACTATAAGAAGTTTTGGTATTCCGGTGTACCTGTCCGGAAACTGGAAAGGAGAGGAATAATGCCATACTGTCCCTACTGCGGAGTCGAGGTCGATGATGAAACCCGCAACTGCCCCCTCTGCACTACAGAAATTCCCGCCGGAAACCCGCCGCCGCTTCTGAAGGATTACTATCCGCACAGCGAGCACCAGCTGCATTACACTCGGCGGCCTTTTACGGCTGAAGAGAGAAGATCGGTCTTCTGGTTTTTCAGTCTGTTATTCTCGGTGCCGCTGACTATAGTCATAGTCGTCGACCTGCTGCGAGACTGGGCGATCACCTGGTCTCTGTTTCCAATCGCCGGGATTCTGGCGGTATGGGCAGGAATCGCAATCGGGCTGTTTTTGCGCCGGCCGTGGCTTCTGTTTCTCCTCTATGCAGGCTTGGTAGTTTTGGTGAGCCTGACTATGAACTTGCTGGCCGGAACATTCCAGCTTTTTCTTTACTGGAACCTTCCCATTATTCTGATGGCAGCGGCATTGCTTACGCCCTGTGTACTCTATGCTAAATACACCCGGAGGAGAGGATTCAATGTACTGGGCATGATCTTATGGGCAGTGGCTCTTTTCTGCATTGGACTGGATGTTCTGATCAGTATTCATTCGGATACCAGTAGAATTTTGCACGGCTGGTCGGTGATAGTCGCAGCAGCACTTGGGCCGGTCGGCGCGCTGCTGATGTATGTGCATTACCGGTTCGGCAAAACTATGTCCTTTCGCCGGTTTTTTCATGCGTAAGAAAATGGAGGTGAGGGGAGTCGAACCCCTGTCCTACTGGGCACCCTGTAAGCGTCTACAAGTTTAGTCCCGACTTATTATTTCGGAAACAGAAGGGTGGCGGAACGAACCACCTGCTTCCTGAGTCCGGCTTTAGTGTCCCCAGTAGCCGCCGAACATGCAGCTGGGCTAGTCCCGGTTTCTTTCAAGCATCTACTCCCTCGGAACAGTGTGAGTAGGGCCCGAGACTACGTTATTTACGCAGCCATTGCAAAGTCTGCATTATTGTCTGCAGTTAAATTGGGTGTCCAGTTTTAGGAGTTAGGCAGCTCCACTTGCAACTTACAGCCGTGCAATACCAGCAGTCGAATCCGGTACACCCCCGCTGTATAACATAAAATAACATTTTTAAGATATAAAATCAACTGGACAGGTGCACTTGGCGGGCCCTTGATGCTGCGCGCTATTTGAGGCGGTCGCGCATTTCACGCTCGGCGTCACGTTTGAGATCGCGGTTTTTGATCGCCTGTCGCTTGTCCTGAGTCTGTTTACCTTTACATATTCCAACTAACACTTTTACCATTCCGCCCTTTAGATACACTTTTAGAGGAACGAGTGTATAGCCCCGCTCGTCAACCCGGCGTTGCATTCGTTTGATCTCCTGTTTATGTGCCAAAAGACGCCGCTCCCGCAGCGGTTCATGGTTATAGATGTTGCCAAACTCATAGGGCGAAATATGAAGCCCATATAGAATCAACTCCCCGTTCTTCACACGGGCGTAAGAGTCGGTAAAAGAAAATTTTCCGTTACGAACAGATTTTACCTCTGTACCCTGAAGTTCGATTCCACATTCTATACTGTCTTCTACCGTATAATTAAAACGGGCTTTTCGATTATCGGAGAGTACTTTTATTCCGCTTTCCGCTTTTGCCATATCTAATCCTTTAGCTAGTCCTGTTTCAGTTCCAATACAATTCTAAACCCTGTGAAGGGAGAACACCAGTGCGGAGGATAGGAAGCTCGCTTCCATACAGGTACTTCGCTCGAACGATTCACCCAGCTGCCTCCGCGTAGGGCCCGCTCCCGTCCGTGGTAGCCGGGCAGGGCTGGACCGTATTGGCCATCCAGCACATCGGCGGGAAAATACCAGTTTTCACACCACTCCCACACATTACCCTGCATATCGACCAGTCCGATTCGTCCCTCACGGCTGTAGTTTCCGGCCTGCGGGCCGTCGAAGCCGCTGTTCTTATCAACAAACCTGGATCCGCTGTTTTTCCGCGCAGCATACTCCCATTCGCCTTCCGAAGGCAGTCGCACTGTATAGCGAGCCTGTATATCCGCGGGCAACTGTTTCTCCAGCCAGCTGCAGTAGGCCTTGGCCGCATACCAGGACACATCGGTAACCGGCAGATTCATATCAACCGGCTGATTGTTCTTGTACTCGAGATACTTCTCATCCACTTTGCCTTGTTCGATCAAAGTGTCGATTTGATCTATTCGCCATTCCGGTGAGTCCTGCAAAAACCGCTCGAATTGACCCCGCGTCACTTCGCCGCTGGAGATATAATAGGGCTGTAACTTCTCCATGTGCGGATAGGCACTCAGCGCAGAGAAGTCCAATTCGCCCTGATCGACAGAAAAATCGCTGTTGCCGACGGGGGCCCACTCCGGCGGCACCAGCTCAACAAAGGTATGCTCGTACAGGTCCATCGGAATCGACTCGATGCCAACACTCGCATAAACCTCTGAAAAGGGCAGCGAGGTCACATACTCCCGCACCATATCTCGATCTGCACGATATGCAGCCTCATCTTGTATCTCGATACTATTCTGTTGACGGGCTGCGGCTTCTACATACAGTGATGCCAGCTCTTCCTGCACCCCAACCGTAGTAAGCGCATCAAAACTGCTGCGCAAAAGGTCCGCAGCCAGAGCAGCGCGTACATATGCATTCGCCGATTTACCTCTGTAGGTGCTGTGATCGAGCGCATCAATGGCAGCGGTAGC
>CAZAMY010000018.1:0-13466 GCA_964485995.1 uncultured Sediminispirochaeta sp. | reverse complement strand
ACGCGCAAAGTTTAGTATAGAGGAATGGGTATGAAGACAATTTTTGTGAAACCTGAAAAGATTGAACGCAAATGGTACGTAGTGGATGTTGAAGGCATGCGGCTTGGTAGAGCAGCTGTCAAAATCGCGTCTGTACTGCGGGGAAAAAACAAGCCGGAATATATGAATCACCAGGAAATGGGTGATTATGTGATCGTGGTGAATGCCGACAAAGTGGCTCTGACCGGACGTAAACCCCGGCAGAAGATGTACTACCGCCACTCCGGGTATCCGGGCGGTATTAGCGGCGAGAGTTTCGAAAAGATGATCGTGAAAAAACCGGTCTATCCGATGGAACGGGCTGTGTGGGGAATGCTCCCGAAAGGCCCTCTCGGCAGGAAACTGTACAAGAATCTGAAGGTCTACGCGGGACCGAATCACCCGCACACCGCACAGCAGCCGGAAAAAATGGAAATATAAGTAAGGGGAGATAAACGTGGATAGTACGACAAATCTTGCATTAGGAACAGGAAGAAGAAAAACCTCCGTTGCACGGGTATTTCTCCGTGAAGGCAGCGGTAAAATCGTGGTGAACGGTAAGGATGTTGATGAATATTTTAAGAATCCGGGCCTTACCTACGTGGTGAAACAACCGCTCGATGTAACCGATTCGCTCAGCAAGTACGATATTATGGTGAACGTAAAGGGCGGCGGTCCTACCGGACAGGCGGGCGCGACCCGTCACGGGCTTGCTCGTGCATTGGTAAAATACGATGAGAGCAACCAGAGCCCGCTCAAAGCGAACGGCTTCCTGACCCGTGACCCGCGTATGGTCGAACGTAAGAAATATGGTCAGCGTGGTGCACGCAGAAAGTTCCAGTTCTCAAAACGTTAATCCGACCATTACCGCACTCAAAGAGGGAGCTTCGGGGGAGTCTGTTCAAGTACTCCTTTCCGACAGCTCCTCTTTTTTTGTGCCTCCGCATACCCTCATCGATTTGGGGCTGAAAGTCGACCTGGAGGTCGATGAAGCCCTCGAAACGCGTCTGGAGGGCGCTCACGAGCTTCTGGCGGCCAAACAGAAAGCCGCTGAACTGCTGGCCCGGCGCGAACACTCCCGGTTCGAACTCTATAACAAGCTCAGGCAGCGGCAATTCAGCGAACATTCTATTCACGCCACTTTGGATGAATATCAGCGGCTCGAGCTGCTGGACGACTACCGCTTTGCTGAAATGTGGATTCGCAGTCGCATCAAGCGTAAGGCGGAAGGGGTGCGTAAACTGAAAGCCGCTCTGAAGCAGAAGGGGGTGGATGAGTGCGTGGCTGATGAAGCCCTGTCGCAGGAGTTCGATCGACAGATGCAGCAAGAAGCCCTGGAGGCGGCGACTGAAAAATTGCTCGTGAAATCGCAGGGAGACCGTGATAAGTTCATTAGGATGCTTCTTGGCCGGGGTTTTTCGTGGAAGCAGATAAATAACTACAGTATTAATAAATTTTTCCAATATTATGACGAATTACGTTGACATATTGGATGTTTTTGGTACAATGATTCATACCGCATAGTTGGTGATAAAGAGAGGACATAAAATGGCAAAAAATGGCAAAAAGGTTAGAATTTTCTCGGCACTCGAGGTGGCAAACATCTGTGGTGTTGTGAATCAAACCGCGATCAACTGGATCAAGAACAACCATCTCAAGGCTTTTACCACTCCGGGTGGTCAGTACCGGATTTATGCTGAGGATCTGCTTGAGTTTCTGGAAAGCCGTGGAATGCGAGTTCCCGAGGAACTGCTCGAGATTACGGGGCAGAAAAGCAAGAAGATTCTCATCATCGATGATGACCAAGACCTGAATGAAATGCTCAAAAATATCCTTGAAAAGAAATTTGAAACACATAAGGTCTATCAGGCCTTCGACGGTTTCGAGGCGGGTCGTCTCATTACTGAAGAAAAGCCATCAGTGATCATACTGGATATCGATCTTCCCGGTATCGACGGGCACTCGTTGTGCAGAAAAATCAAGGGCGATGCAAATCTTGCTTCACCGCTGATTATCTCCATCAGCGGACTCGATGAAGAGAGCGAAGGGGAAAAGATCCTTTCCGAAGGGGCCGATGCATTTTTTCCGAAACCCCTCGATTTCGACAACCTGACCAAAACCATGCAGGATCTTCTCTCTGTGCGAGGAGTTTGATGTCGGATCGCTCTAAAAAATACGTACTGATCGTCGAGGATGAAGATGCGATCCGGCTGACGTTAAGAGACTATCTCCAAAACAAGGATTTTCCTGTCTTAGTGGCCTCCGATGGAGTCGGGGCCATTAAGCAGCTGCTGGACCACAACGTGGAGGTAATTATCTCAGACTACCGGATGGACATATTCGGCGGTGAGTACTGGATTAAGTTTCTTCATAACTACTGCAGTGAAAAAAAGATCATCATTACCAGCGGCTTTCTGCGGCCTGAGTTTTCCATTCCCTTCGAGGTTCTTTACAAGCCGTTTGATTATCAAGAGTTAGCAGCTCGAATCGAGGAGCTGTTCTAGCAATTCCCATTGAATTCAGATTAGGCTGTCATTACATTTAAACTATGCAGACGAACGAAAACAAAAAAACCGCATGTAAAGTAAATATCGAAGGGAGAGTGCAGGGGGTCGGTTTTCGCTATTCAGCGATGAAAGCGGCTCGCAGACACGATGTATACGGCTGGGTAAGAAACGAATATGACGGCTCGGTAACTATCTTTTGTGAAGGTGATCAGCAGCGGGTCGAACAGTTCCTGCAATGGTGTCGAAAGGGGCCGCCCAGTGCTCACATAGTGAATGTCGATGTAAACCGGCTGACCTACACCGGTAAATACAGCAGTTTTTCTGTGGCATATTGAGTGACATATCAACATATCAACAGTAAAAAGGGCTGCCGGAGATTTCTCCAGCAGCCCTTACTAAATTCGATGTAGAAATTGGTGTGCGGCCAAACGCTCTATCCTCGCGCCAGCCTATGTGCTGATTTTGTTGATGGAATAAAAAGCGTTTTTACCGGGATATTCAGCGACACTTTCCAGATAATCTTCGATTCTCATCAGCTGGTTATACTTGGCCAGCCGGTCGGAGCGGGACAGTGAACCGGTCTTGATCTGTCCGGTTTCCAGCCCAACTACCAGGTCGGCAATGAAGTTATCCTCGGTTTCACCGGAGCGGTGGCTGACGATTGCGGTGTAGCCGGCGCGTTTGGCCATTTCGACCGCCTCGAAGGTTTCGGTCAGGGTTCCGATCTGGTTCACCTTGATGAGAATGGAGTTGGCAATTCCCTTGTCGATGCCGTCTTTGAGACGCTTGGTGTTGGTCACGAACAGGTCGTCGCCTACCAGCTGACAGCGGTCCCCGACCTTGTCGGTCAGCAGTTTCCAGCCGTCCCAGTCGTCTTCGGCCATGCCGTCTTCGATCGATACGATCGGATACCGGTCTACCCAGTCAGCCCAGTACGAGGCCATCTCTTCAGAGCTGAGTTCGCGGCCGTCGGAGCTCTTGAACACGTATTTCTTTTTCTTCTCGTCGTAGAATTCCGAAGAGGCCGGGTCGAGGGCGATCATGATATCGTCACCGGCCTTGTAGCCCGCTTTGTCGATGGCTTTCATGATAACCTCGAGGGCTTCCTCATTCGACTTGAGGTTGGGTGCGAAACCGCCTTCGTCGCCGACTGCGGTGCTGTATCCCTGTTCTTTCAGGATGCTCTTGAGGTTGTGGAAGACCTCGGTGATCATTCGAACACCGCCGCGCAGCGAATCTGCGCCTACCGGCATTACCATGAACTCCTGGAAGTCTACCGAGTTGTCGGCATGTTCGCCGCCGTTGATGATATTGGCCATGGGCACCGGCAGCTGATTGGCGTGGTAGGCACCCAGATACTTGAACAGCGGCAGTCCGAGGAAATCGGCGGCGGCCCGTGCGGTGGCCATTGAAACGCCGAGGATGGCATTTGCCCCGAGTTTACTCTTGTTGTCGGTGCCGTCCAGTTCGATCATGGTACGGTCGATATCGACCTGGTCGAGTGCATCCAAACCCACCAGTTCGGGAGCAATGATGTTATTTACGTTCTCTACTGCTTTCAGAACGCCCTTGCCCATAAAGCGACCCTTGTCGCCGTCGCGCATTTCTACCGCTTCATGCACACCGGTGGATGCACCTGAAGGGACTGCTGCGCGGCCCATCGAGCCGTCTTCCAGAAATACATCGACCTCAACGGTAGGGTTACCGCGGGAGTCCAGTATCTCTCGGGCTTCAATAAATTCGATTGTACTCATACTTACCTCTCCTCAAAATATTTTATCGTTAAATTCTTGTTGTAGATGGTAATACTATCATATGTATTAAGCAGAAGGTCAAGCCTAGCGAATTCAGTAATTCTAAATTTGGTAGTCTTATGAATACCAAATTTAGAATTGCTGTAGCGAATCTGATTTCATTCATCTAAAGCGGCAGCCCCAGAGCGCTGCGGGGCAGCGGCGGTGAAGGCGGTCCGCGAGCGCTTGACCTGCGCTTTTAGTGCAAAGTATGATGGAAATGATATGAAATATACTCAGCTTTTCGGCAAAACTTTACGGAACGTGCATCATGGGGTGAAGAGTCAGGGTTTTGCCTTTTTACTGCGGGGCGGTTTTGTTCGCACACACGGACACGGACTGTACTCCTATCTGCCTCTCGGGAACCGGGTTGTCCGCAACCTCAAGCAGATAATCCGGGAAGAGATGGAGCGGCTCGACGGCCAGGAGGTAAATGTTCCGCTGGTCAACCCGATCGAGATGTGGCAGAAGAGCGGGCGCGACCGCCTGGTCGGTAGTGACATGGTCCGCTTCAAGGATAGAACAGACCGCAATATGGTTCTGGCGCCGAGCCATGAGGAGGCGTTTGTCGATCTGGTGCGGGTGGGGCTGCGTTCTTACCGCGATTTACCGGCCTTTCTGTATCAATTTCAGACGAAGTACCGCGATGAAGAGCGAATTCGCAACGGCCTGATACGAACTAAAGAGTTCTTGATGAAAGACGCATACTCTTTTCACCGGTCAGCATCCGATCTGAATAACTTCTTTCCAAAGGTGTTCGGCGCGTATCAACGGATTTTTCAGCGCTGCGGATTGAATGTGCTGCCGGCCGAATCGGGAGTCGGTTACATGGGCGGTCAGAAGGCGTATGAGTTCATGATACCCTGCTCGATCGGTGAAGATATAATGGTAGAGTGTCCCAATTGCGGGTACCGGGCCAACAAAAGCGTAGCCATGGGGCTCAAGGATTTTCACACCGGTACCCCGCAGGAAATGGAAGCGGTAGAGACCCCCAACTGTACCTCGATGGAGGACCTGGCGGAGTTCATGGGCCTTGAAAAGCATCAACTGGCAAAAACCATGATCTTCAAAACCATGAATGGACTGGTGATGGCCGTTGTCCGCGGGGATCACGAAGTGAGCCGTGAAAAACTCACCCGGTACCTCGGAGAGCCGGTGCTCGAAAAGGCGGACCAACGGGAGGTTGAAACACTCGGATTCGTACCCGGATATCTGTCTCCCATCGGTGTGAACGGCACTATCCCGCTGGTGGTAGACGGTACCGTCGCCAAATCGACTAACCTGGTCATAGGCGCAAACAAAGAGGGCGTGCATCTGAAAAACGCGAACTTCGGGCGTGATTTCGAATCGGTAAATGTGGCTGACATTTCGATGATAAAACCGGAGAACAAATGCCTGCAGTGCGGCAGCCCTCTGCAGGAAGTCCGTGCGCTGGAGCTGGGGAACATATTCAAACTGGACGATTTCTACTCTCGCTCTATGGGACTCTACTTCCAGGAGGAGAGCGGAAAAAAGGTGTACCCGTTTATGGGTTCCTATGGTATTGGAATCGGTCGTTTGATGGGCGCGATAGCCGAACAGCTGCATGACAAGCGCGGTCTGCTCTGGCCAAGCAGAATTGCACCGTTTCGTTTCTTTTTGATGGGAATCGGCAAGAGCGACTCCGTACGGCAAAAGGTAGATAGAATTTATGCTCAGTTCAGTACAGACACGCTGCTTGATGACCGCAAGGAATCGCCGGGTGTAAAATTCCAGGATGCCGAGCTGCTCGGGATTCCATACCGAATAGTACTGTCGGCAAAACGCAACAGTGAAGATACGGTGGAGTTCTACAACCGCTATTCCCGGCAGAGCCGTCTGGTGCACATAGATGATGTCGAAACAACTATGAAAAGGATACTGGAAAGCGACGACTTACCCACACAAGGAGCTTGATTAATATGTCGGAGAAAAAAGAAATACGTCCCACCGAACTAACCGAGGAGATAATAGATCAGATCATATTCGGGATGGAGAACCAGCAGGCCGAGTACCTGTTCGACTTGAAGGAGGGTGAACTGGTTCCTTCGGACGACCCGAAGATAGCGGCGGCCGAGGAAGATCCAGAAGAGCGCTTTGTGGAGCTGCCGAACTGGCGACCGGTAGACGGTTTTCATCTGATGGAGCGCTTCGTTGCCTTTATCAAGAATCCTATCTACCGCCAGGAGATGCGCGATGCATTGAACGGGGGGCGCGGTGTATTCCGGCGTTTCAAGGATGTCCTGAAGCGTTACGAGCCGCTGGAACGCCAATGGTTTGCCTTCAAGGAGCGGGAGATGCGTCAGGTTGTACGGGACTGGTACGCGGCGGTTACCGACTCGATCGTTCTCAGCCGGCTGGGAGAAGAGCCTGAAGAGACTGAAGATCTGGTGCTCAGCGATTTCATCATCCAGAGCGGCACCGGAAGGTGGAAGGAGCGCATTCAGGAGGCCTCCGTGTTGGCCATGAAGGAGTCGGTTCAGGACATCTCGGTAGCCTTGCGGGATTATCTGCTGGATACCGAGATTGCCGGCTGCCGGGAGAATGAACATAAAGAGATTCTGTATGGAGAAACGCCGATGGGAGAGTTCGCCGGCTGTGTGCTGGGGGTGTATGTCGCTTCGCAGTATAGTACGGTCCTTGATCTGCGCTTCATCTACGTAGAGCCTCAATTCCGGGGGCTGGGATTATCCCGGCTGTTCATTGACCGGGCTATCGAAATGGCCTCCAAAAACGGGGTGAGTCAGGTGGTGATCGACCTGCTCGGTAAAACGCTTTTCCTGCAGGATGATCTGGAGGAACGCGGTTTTCGAGAGTTCGGCCGCCGCTACGCCCTCAGCGTTGAGGTGCCGGCCGATGAAAGTGATCAGGATTCGGAGTAAGATATGCTGAAGTTGACATTTGTAGTAAAAGAAATAGATACAGACACTCTGGCTCTCAAGCTTCACAATGGGTTTCGCATTGTATTCGGAATTTTAGCGGTGATCATTCTGAGTAGCTTAGTTGTGACCGCCTCGAATGATGGGGGCGAGCTGCTACCGGGTGTTTTAATTGTAGTTTTCACCCTGATCGCCCTGTATAACGAAAGCTGGTATTTTCACAAATCCGATGGAGAAGTTAAGCACCTGCACGGCCTGGTGCTGTTGTCCGCAACCACCACCTTTGCGGCGAAGGAAATCGAGAGCGTGGAAGTCAAATCTTTTCGCAAGGGAAGTGTCGCCCCGCAGCCCAGTGAGAAGAAGCGCTTCTTTCAGCGTGACTTGCTGACCCTCAGTCTGATATTTTCCAGCGGTGGAAAGAAAGACATTGAAATTACCGAGGCAAAAAATAAGACGGCCCTTCAAAGAAAGGCCGCCGCTATTTCTGACTTTATGAACATCAGCTACCATTCGGAGGCGTAGCCGGTTACTCGAGCTGTCTATTCGAGCCGGGCCATGTCTTCCTGTTTGTAGTACAGGTAGCAGGCTACCTGGTGGTCGGCCTCCACCTCCAGCAGCTGCGGGATATGGTTCTTACAGACTTCCATGCGGTGCGGACACCGGTCGTAGAAGTAGCAGCCTATCCGTTCCTGATCGGGTGATGGCACATCGCCTTCCAACACGATCCGTTTGCGCTCTCGCTCGATTTTCGGGTCGGGGATGGGGGCGGCGGAGAAAAGTGCTTTGGTGTAGGGATGCAGCGGATTTTTATAGAGGCTCTTCGCATCCGAAATCTCAACTACTTTTCCCAGGTACATGACCGCTACGCGGTTGCTCACATACTCGATAACCGACAGGTCGTGGGCAATGAACATGTAGGTAAGGTCGAACTCGTCCTGCAGTTCGAGGAACAGGTTCAAAATCTGCGCCTGAATCGATACGTCCAGGGCGCTGACCGGCTCGTCCGCCAGAATCACTTTGGGGTTCAGTGCCAGGGCGCGGGCAATACCGATGCGCTGGCGCTGGCCGCCGGAGAACTCGTGGGGATAGCGGTTTTTGAAGTAGCGTGAGAGGCCTACGCGCTCCATCAGCCCTTCTACCCGCTGTTCCATCTCCTTTCTATCCATATCCAGTAATTTACGGGTACGATAAATATCAAGGGGTTCGCGGATGATGTCGTTGACGATCATGCGCGGATTCAGCGAGGCGTAGGGATCCTGGAATACCATCTGGATCTCGCGCCGAGTCTTCAGCAGCTCGAATTGCGACAGTTTAGTGAGGTCTGTTCCCTCGAACAGAACCTCGCCAGCAGTCGGTTCATAGAGCTGCGCAATGGCGCGGGCGGTGGTGGATTTTCCGCAGCCGGATTCACCCACGACTCCGAGGGTTTCCCCTTTTCGCAGAGTCAGATCTATTCCGTCTACTGCTCGAATTGCGCCGACCTGCCGCTTGAATATAATCCCGTCTTCTATCGGAAAGTGCATTTTGAGATCTTTTGTCTCTAGTAAAACATCGTGTTTCATCTGTTCAAACTCCTCATGAATAAAGCCAGCAGCTTACTCTGCGCTGATTGCCCGAGCTGCCTGTGGATTTCACCTCGTCGGGATACTTGTTTTTGCAGATATCCATTGCATGCGGACAGCGCGGGTAAAAGGGGCAACAGTCCGGCAGGTCGATCAGGTTTGGCGGCTGGCCGGGGATTGAAGAGAGCTTCTGGCCGGTTTTCTTGTCCAGCCGGGGCACCGAGGCAATCAGTCCCTGTGTATAGGGGTGCTTGGGTTCCTCGAACAGATCGTCGGTATTGGCTTCTTCTATGATTCGTCCGGCGTACATAACGGCAATCCGGTCGCACATTCCGGCTACAACTCCCAGGTCGTGGGTAATCATTATTAGCGAGGTACCCAGCCGATCCGACAGCTCCTGCATGATCTCGAGGATCTGGGCCTGGATGGTTACATCCAGCGCAGTAGTCGGCTCGTCGGCAATCAGTACCTGCGGGTTACAGCTGAGGGCCATTGCGATCATTACCCTCTGACGCATACCCCCGGAAAACTGGTGCGGATAACTGTCAATGCGTTTTTCCGGCTTGGGGATACCGACCATGCGCAGCATCTCGATTGATCGATTCCGGGCTTCAGCCTTGCTGGTACCCTGGTGCAGCACGATGGTTTCAATCATCTGGGTCGAAATCTTCAGAAAGGGATTCAAGCTGGTCATCGGATCCTGAAAGATCATGGAGATCTTATTTCCGCGAATGGTTCGCAGTTTCGACTGCGGCAGCTTCAGGATATCGGTCTCTTCCAGCATTACACTCCCACCGACAATTTTACCCGGGGGAGAGGGAATCAGGCGCAGCAGCGACAGATTGGTCACCGATTTTCCGGATCCCGATTCGCCGACGATACCCAGCGATTCCTTCCGCTTCAAGGAGAAAGAGACGCCGTCGACCGCTTTTACGGTACCATCGTCGGTTTTAAAGTATGTCTTCAAGTCTTCGACTTGCAGTATTTTTTCTTCTTCACTCATCTAGTCGTTTCCTCTCTTGAAACTTACAGTTTATTTTTACTCTGCGGATCGAATGCATCCCGCAGGCCGTCGCCGAGAAAGTTCATCGCGAACAGGAATATTGTCATCGCAGCCGCCGGGAAGAAGAGTCTCCACGGGTAGGCCCGCATTCCTTCGACCGCATCACCAATAAGGGATCCCCAGGAGGCGTACGGGGCTGAAATACCGAGCCCCAGAAAGGAGAGAAAGGCCTCCATCTGGATGAATACCGGAATACGCAGAGTAGTGTATACAATGATTATGCCGAAGGTGTTCGGAACCAGGTGCCGGAATATAATTCTTGCCGAACTGGCGCCCATCGAACGGGCCGCTTCTACGTACTCGGAGTTCTTCAGCGAGATAATTTGGCCACGAACGACGCGGGCAACCGTCAGCCAGCTGACCAGCGACAGGGCCACGAACATCAGGATGATGCTCCTTCCGAAGAGAGCCATCAGGATGATGACCAGCATCATGTACGGCATACTGTAGAGGATATCTACCACCCGCATGATGATGTAGTCGGTCTTTCCACCGACATAACCGGCTATTGCTCCGAAGAACAGGCCGATGAGCACCGAAGTGATTCCACCGATCAGACCAATGGCAATCGACATTTGCCCGCCCCAGATGGTGCGCGCTACCATATCGCGCCCGAGATAGTCGGTACCGAACAGGTATCTACGCTCGTGCACCTTTACCTCTTCACCGTCGATCACCTCGGTTTCGGTTTCGATCAGCTGCTGCATCTCCTCGAGTTCGGTTAGTTCCTCCTCGCTGAGATTCACACGCCCCTCTTCGATGGCTATATCGCGGCGTTCCCGGGCTACTTTGCGTTCGGCATCGTCAATGGAGTCCTTCTCTTTGCGGGTGATCTCTTCGCCGCCGGGTGAAGACGGGGCAGTTGCCTTGGCCCGGGCGTTCTCGACAGCCTGCTTGATAAGCTCCTGGTCTTCTGCAGTCCAATCAACCCGGCCCTCTTTGGCGGCCAGGGTCGAGAGCTCGGTTATTTTGCGCTCGATCATCTGTTCGCCCGCAGTCTCCGAAAACGTGGGCGGCAGATGGATGTGGCTCATCTGCTGCTCTTTATAGCTGTAGATCGGCAGAACCGGCGCCAGAAGCGACACTATGGCGTATAACAGCACTATGACCAGTCCTGCAATAGCCGCTTTATTCTTTTTCAGACGCCGCCAGGCGTCCTTATATAAACTGGTTCCCTTTACCGGTTGATTGAACTCATTTGTGGCCTGCAAGCCCTTTTGCAGCTTGCTCTCTTGATTATTTTCGTTGGTGCTCACGGTTCAACTCCCTATTTATATGTAATCCGCGGATCGAGGAACGAGTAAATAATATCGACAATGAAGTTCATTATTATCAATATAACCGAATATACGATTACCGTTCCCATTATCAGGGTATAATCACGGTTCAGCGCAGACTGTACGAAGAAGCGTCCCAATCCGGGAACCCGGAAGATCTGCTCCACAACTACCGCACCGGTCACGATTGCGGCAAAAGCCGGCCCAATGTAACTGACCACCGGCAGCAGCGATCCCTTCAGGACGTGCTTGGTTATGATAACCGAGTCTTTCAGCCCCTTGGCCTGGGCGGTTCGTATAAAATCGCTGCGCAGCATTTCCAGCATACTGGCGCGGGACAATCTCGCAATAGTTGCAAAAGGTCGCATTGCCAACGTTACGGCCGGCATGAGAATAGTGACCCAGCCGTAGCGGCCGGTGATCCAGCCGGAAGTCGGCAATATGCCCCATTGAAGCGCAAAGAAGTACATCAGCACCGGTCCTATTACAAACAGCGGCACCGTTATACCGATGATGGCTATCGCCATCGCTACGTAATCAATCCACTTATTTTGATTTAAGGCCGAAACAATTCCGGCGTTTATTCCTAAAATCAACGCTAACCCCAACGCGATAAATCCTAGTAACAGCGAATTGGGCAAGCTGTTGGCTATATAGTAATTCACATCGTGGTCTTGATAACGGAACGACGGACCTAGATCTCCACGGGCTACATCGCCCATATAACGGAGGTACTGCATATAAACGGGTTCGTCTAAGTGAAACTTTGCCTTAATATTCTCTATTACCTGTTCAGGTGGGCGACGTTCGGCATCGAATGGTCCGCCTGGGGCAATCCGAATAAGGAAAAAGCTGATAGTCACGACAATAAAGAGTGTAGGGATCAGTCCTATCAGGCGTCTAATTATATATTTCGTCATGGTTTTCTCCAAACTCCACGCGGCGCAGGCAGTGTGTACAAATTACCGTTGCCAAAAATATCTGAATAAAAGGGGAAAAGCCGGCAGTTTACACTGCCGGCTCGAAAAAATCATTTTAATTATTTTTTATAGATGTGTTTTGTAGGATGATAGTCCATGGTGTTCACGTACCATCCACCCCATTCTGTCAGGTCGACCATGTTGTTAGTGGTGTAGTGATAGATAGGTACAACACCCTGATCCTGTTCGATGAAGATGCTCTCGGCTTCCTGCAGCACCGCGAAGCGCTCTTCGCCGGCCGGCATAGTAGAGGCCTTGCGAATCAGCTGGTCATAGCGATCATTCTCATAATCGCCGCCGTTCATTGCAGCGCCGGAAATGAACATATCCAGGAAGGTATTCGGGTCTTGGTAGTCTCCGATCCAGCCTGCACGTGCAACCTGGAAGTCGCCCTGGCGTCGAGTTGACAGATAGGTTGACCATTCCTGGTTTACGAGTTCACAGCTTACGCCGAGGTTCTCTTCCCACTGTTCCTGCATGTATTCAGCAACCTTCTTGTGGGCTTCGTTGGTGTTGTAGAGAATCTCGAATTCGGGGAAACCTTCGCCGTTCGGGTAACCGGCTTCGGCGAGCAGTTCTTTTGCTCTCTCGATGTTCTTGCCATTGCCTTCAATGCCCGGGTAACCGGCCATATCGGGAACCATGGAGGTCGCAGGAACCTGGCCGCCCTTGGTGATTTTCTCAACCAGGGTTTCGCGGTCGAACGACATTGCCAGCGCCTTGCGCACACGTGCGTCGTCGAAGGGAGCCTTCTGGTTCTGGATGGTATAGTAGTAAGTTCCCAGGTAGGGAGCGTTATGGTAGTCGTCACGAAGTTTTGCTGAGTCCATCATGTCCAGAGGAACGGTGGTCATCCAGTCGGCTTCGTCGTTGATGTACATGTTGTAACCGGTGTTGTTGTCGTCGATCGGCAGGTAGACTACGCGGTCGAGGCTGACTACATCGGCGTCCCAGTAGGAGTCATTAGGAACAACAGAGATCTTCTGCTGCGGCTGCCAGGTTTCCAGGGTGAAGGGGCCGTTTCCGACAAAGTTTTCGGGGGTGGTCCATTCTTTGCCATGCTCTTCGATTATGTGCATGGGAACTACAGCAAAAGAGTAGTGCGGCAGTGCGCCCAGTACGTAGGGCAGCGGACCAACCAGCTCGAGGCGGAAGGTGTAGTCGTCAACAGCTTCGATTCCGACTGCATCCGGACCGGCATCGCCGGAGTTATAGTCGGCAGCGCCTTTAATGAACATGTTGGGGAACCACGCATAGGGAGCTGCGGTTTCGGGGGCCAACATGCGCAGCCAGGAGTCCACGACTGTCTGTGCGGTGATGGGTACACCGTCACCCCAGGTGGTCTCGCGCAGCTGGAAAGTATAGACGG